>DATAHI010000001.1:0-8325 GCA_036263255.1 Oxalicibacterium sp.
GATTGCTCCAGCGCCAATGGACGAGATTGTAACCAAAGTGCCGAGAATTGCGCCGGAAATCACCGTGGCGGCAACCAGTTTTGTTCCTTGCGGTTGCAAATGCGGGCGTGCATTGATCCAGTTCTGCATGCGGCTGCGGAACATCAGCGCGATCACCGTCAGAAAAACCGAGCCGGCAATGGAATAGCGAATGATGTGGGCCGCCTCCGGCCCCAATCCACCGAAGTGCTTGAGCGCCAGGGTGGCGAGTAACGCGGCCGGCAAAGCTCCGGCGCATAGCTGGCGCACGATATTCCAGCGCACGTTGCCTTTGGAGCGATGCGCTGCGGTGCCTGCGATCTTGGTGGCCGATGCAAAAGCGAGGTCGGTGCCGACCGCAACAGTAGGCGAAATGCCGAACAGCAAAGTCAGCAAGGGCGTCATCAGCGAACCGCCGCCAACACCGGTCAAACCTACGAGCAAGCCGACCACAAAGCCGGAAACCATATAAGAAACAGACATAAACCCTCGCGCAAAGTAGGGCGAATGGTAATAAACTTATGTCTTATTCCAAACAACTTAGTAATTATTTGCTTATATGCCTTTTCGGTATAAGCAATAATGAAAAATACACATGCATACCGGGGGAAGGGCATGAATCTTCATCAACTTCGCTTCGTGCGCGAGGCTGTCCGGCAAAATTTCAACCTGACGGAAGCGGCGAAGGCGCTGTTTACTTCCCAGCCGGGGGTTTCGAAAGCCATTATCGAACTGGAAGAGGAGCTCGGGGTCGACATCTTCACCCGCCATGGCAAGCGCATCCGGGGGCTAACCGAGCCGGGCCGCGCGGTCTTGAGATCGGTGGAGCTGATCATGCAGGAAATCGACGGCCTCAAGCGGATAGGCAACGAATTTGCCGCGCACGACAGTGGCAGTTTCACGATTGCCACCACCCACACGCAGGCCCGCTATTCCCTGCCGAAAGTAGTGCAGGCATTTACGCAAAAATTTCCCAAAGTGCGATTGTCACTGCTGCAAGGCAATCCAAAGCAAGTGGCCGAAATGGTATTGATGGATCAGGCGGACTTGGCAATCGCAACAGAATCCATTGCCGATATTGACGGTCTCATTTCCTTGCCCTGCTATCAGTGGGAGCACCAGATCGTGGTGCCGCCCGAGCATGCGCTCCTGAAGCTGGCAAAGCCAGTTACGCTGGAAGACATCGCGGCCTACCCGCTGATTACTTACGACAGTGCCTTTACAGGCCGTAACAAGGTCGATCAGGCGTTTCAGCTACGCAACTTGAAGCCCGACATTCTGCTGGAAGCGATCGACGCCGACGTTATCAAGACTTATGTCGAACTTGGTCTGGGCGTCGGCATCATTGCCGGCATGGCCTTTGATCCCGAGCGGGACAAGAATCTGCGCGCGATCCCGGTCGGACATCTGTTTGGCACCAATGTCTCGCGGGTAGCCCTGAAGCAGGGCGCCTATCTGCGCGGATATGTTTTCACCTTCATCGAACTTCTGGCGCCTACGCTGAATCGCAAACTGGTGGAGCAGGTGCTGAATGGTGAAAAAGATAGCTACGAACTATAGCGGTGAGTCCTACAGCGAGAGCTGAACGTCTGCCGCGACGGTGCATGCAAAGGAGCACAACATGAGATCCACCAAGGCGACGGCCGCCATCGAGCGGCTGAAGGAACGCAGCGGCAACGAGCACTATGCGATGGTGCGCACGGGCGAGGAATTGTTTTACCTGATCGATCGATCCCCCGAAGGTGATCCGCTGGTCTTGAGCGAACGCCTGCCGCTGGAAGAGTTCGTCGCCTTCGTCAAGGCTTTCGGTCCGCAGAAGCCAAGAAAAGCCACCAAGTCCGATCTGGCCTTTGAGAAACAACTGGTCAAGCGCTGACTGTCCTGCCCCTGCGGGACAGATCGTGCTGAGGTACTCTTGAAGCAATGCGGCGCCACCGAAGATGCGGCGACGCAGATAAAAAAGCAATGACAAAGGAGACGACATGAAATCAGCCAGCTTTTCGCGGGCCGCGCGATTCTTTTTCTATGCATGGGCGGCATTTGGCATTTCCGGCAGCGTGTTTGCCCAGAATTGGCCGAACGGTACTGTGACCGTGGTCGTGCCTTGGCCGCCAGGCGGGCCGTCCGATATCGCCGCCCGTCCGGTTGCCAAGCGTCTGACGGAAACGCTGGGCCACCCTTTCGTTGTCGATAACCGCGGCGGTGGCGGCGGCAATATCGGCACGGCGGCGGTCGCACGTGCGCCGGCGGACGGCAATACCCTGCTGATCACGTCCAGCGCACCGATCGTCATCAATCCCAGCCTGTACAAGAAAATGAGTTTCGATCCGGCCAAGGATCTCACGCCCATCACGAATCTACTGCGCGTCCCGCTGGTGCTGGTCGCGCATCCTTCCGTGCCGGCGAACAACCTGAAGGAACTGGTCGCCTACATTCAATCGAGGAAGGGCGATTTCTCGTATGCGTCGGCCGGATCGGGCACGCCACAGCACATGACGGGCGAGCTGTTCAAGAGTGTTGCCCATCTCGACATGACGCATGTACCGTACAAGGGATCGGCGCCCGCGATCTCCGATCTGCTTGGCGGCCATGTGCCGGTGATGTTCGACAGCATGATCGCGATCATGCCGCACATCAGGAGCGGCAAGGTGAAGGTCATTGCGGTGTCGAGCGCGGAACGTTCGAAGCTGTTACCCAATGTGCCAACCTTTGCCGAGTCCGGCTATCCGGCGGTTGTGTCCTATGCGTGGTACGGTTTCTTCGCGCCGGCCGGCACGCCGAAGACGATCGTCAGCAAGCTGAATGCCGAGACGCTGAAGATCATGAAGGAGCCGGAATTCCAGAAGATCCTGGCGGATACCGGCTCTGATTTTGTTGGCGACACGCCGGAACATTTTGCTGAATTCGTGAAAGCGGAATCGCAGAAGTGGTCGAAGGTTGTCAAGGAAAGCGGCGCGACTGTGGATTGACGGGCATCACATATAGAAAACCGGCACACTGGGGCCGGTTTTTTTACATCGGTCGATAGACGGCAGGGTGGTCGGTGCGCCATCGATAGGAGCGCCGTTCTACCGAGCGTGATTCAGTCGCTCAAGCTTGCAATGACTGGCGCATGATCGGAGGGCTGTTCCCACTTGCGGGGCAGCTTGTCAATCACGCACGCGGTGCAGCGTTGCGCTAGCGGTTCTGTCAGCAGAATGTGGTCGATCCGAAGACCCATGTTGCGACGGAAAGCCATCATGCGGTAATCCCACCAGCTGTACAGTTTTTCCGGCTGCTCGAACATGCGGAAGGCATCCTTCATGTTTAGCGCAAGCAAGTCGCGAAAGGCGCTGCGCTCAGGTTCCGAGACGTGCGTCTGTCCTTCCCAGGCGGCGGGATCGCAAACGTCGCGGTCTTCGGGGGCGATGTTGTAGTCACCCAGCAATGCGAGCTGTGGATAAGTTGCGCATTCAGCTTTCAGCCAATCGTGCAGCGCTTTCAGCCAGTTCATTTTGTAGCTGAACTTATCCGAACCGACCGACTGACCGTTCGGAATGTACACACAGACCACGCGTACGCCTTCGATGGTCGCCGCGATGATGCGCTGATGATCGTCCGGAAACAGCGGATTGTTTTTCACTACGTCGCTGATCGAATGACGCGACAGGATCGCGACACCGTTATAGGTTTTCTGGCCGGAGAAAACGACTTGATAGCCCGCCGCTTCGATTTCGGCGACGGGAAACTTATCGTCGACCGTCTTGGTTTCCTGCAGACACAGCACGTCGACCGGGTTATTGGCGAGCCACTGCAGCACGTGCGGTAATCGCACCTTCAATGAATTGACGTTCCACGTTGCGAGTTTGATGATGTCCTCCGGCGAATCGAATTTGTTCAGGCCGTCATGATGCCATCAATGGTTCACGCGAGGGGCAGGTCGGTCGGCATTTGATCCGGACGTTTTCCCATTTGCCAGGCGTACCACAGGCTTTGGGCGATGCGCTGGGCTGCGCCATTGGCGCGTTCACGCATGGCGGCGTTCGGTTGTTCTGCCAGCGTTTCGCGGAACAGGCTGAGCCAGCGCTCGAAGAATTCCGGTTTCAGGGTTTCCAGCGCGACGTGCTTTTGCATCGGTGTACCCGAATAACGGCCAGTGCCGCGCAGGATCGAAGACCAGAAATCGGTCAGCAGGACAAAATGATGTTCCCAGTCATCGATGTGCGCGTTGAAAATCGGTCCGATCAGATCGTCCTTACGCACCTTGGCGTAAAAGGCGCGCACGAAGCTGGCAATTTCAGCATCGGTGCAGATATCGGGGTTGATCATGTGTATCTCCATCAGACGGACATAGTTAGCGAGATTATGCTCGCAAGCGTCGGCTCACGCGCCGTCCGGCATCACTGAACTGTCCAGCTGTCAGCTTGCTGAAAGAGCACCGTTGCCGTAGAATCAAGCGGCCATTTCGGCTCGTTTAGCCGGTGAAATCGGCGAAATTCCCGGAATGTTGCGGGACGATCGCAACGAAACGCGGGATGTGCGTCTTTGTCATCAGGGCAGACATTCGCCGCAGTGCAGTTGCCGAACGATAGATTGCGCTGCCACTTCCGTCATTCGATTTCGATCAGTCTCATTGCCTGCACGACGGCCGTTGCTACGTCCGCCATTCACGAACATTGGAGCTCTTGCATGTTTTCGAAAGACCAAACGCTTGCCAAAGTCGATGCCGACTTATGGGATGCGATTCAGAAGGAAAACCATCGTCAGCAGCAGCACATCGAGTTGATCGCGTCCGAGAACTACACTTCGCCGGCCGTGATGGAAGCGCAAGGTTCGCAATTAACGAACAAGTATGCGGAAGGTTATCCGGGCAAGCGCTACTACGGCGGTTGCGAATACGTGGACATCGTCGAGCAGCTCGCAATCGACCGCGTCAAGCAGTTGTATGGCGCCGATGCCGCGAACGTGCAGCCAAACTCGGGTTCGCAGGCGAACCAGGGCGTGTTCCTCGCCGTGCTGAAGCCGGGCGACACCATAATGGGCATGTCGCTGGCCGAAGGCGGTCACCTGACGCACGGCATGGCGCTGAACATGTCGGGCAAATGGTTCAATGTCGTGTCCTACGGCTTGAACGACAAGGAAGAAATCGATTACGAACAAATGGAACGCCTGGCGCGCGAGCACAAGCCCAAGCTGATCATTGCCGGCGCGTCGGCCTATGCCTTGCGCATCGACTTCGAACGCTTTGCGAAAGTAGCGAAGGAAATCGGCGCGTACTTTATGGTTGACATGGCGCACTATGCGGGCCTGATTGCAGCAGGCGAATATCCGAATCCGGTACCGTACGCCGACTTCGTGACGTCGACGACGCACAAGTCGCTGCGCGGTCCGCGTGGCGGCTTCATCCTGATGAAGGCCGAACACGAGAAAATCATCAACTCGGCAATCTTCCCCGGCCTGCAGGGCGGTCCGCTGATGCATGTGATCGCCGGCAAGGCGGTCGCTTTCAAGGAAGCGTTGGCGCCGGAATTCAAGACCTATCAGCAGCAAGTCGTAAAGAATGCCGATGCGCTGGCGAAGGCGCTGATCGCACGCGGTTTGCGCATCGTGTCCCATCGTACCGAGTCGCATGTGATGCTGGTCGACCTGCGTGCGAAAAAAATCACCGGCAAGGATGCTGAAGCCTTGCTCGGCCGTGCGCACATTACCTGCAACAAGAACGCGATCCCAAACGATCCGGAAAAGCCATTCGTTACCTCCGGCATTCGTCTTGGCAGCCCAGCGATGACCACGCGAGGCTTCAGGGAAGCGGAAGCCGCCAAGGTCGGCAATCTGATTGCCGACGTGCTGGAAAATCCGAACGATGAAGCGACGATCGAACGTGTGAAGGCCGAGGTCAAGAAACTGACCGATGCCTTCCCGGTATACGGGTAATGTCTTGCTGAAGATGCGGCATGGTTTTGCCATGTCGTATCGATCTATGCATGAATGGCCTTGTGCGAACGCGGTTCGCCAAGGCCATTTTGGAATGTTGAAGAAGTTTGCCTTTGATTGACGTGTTTATCGGGACAGCACCACCGCCATGAAATGCCCTTTTTGCCAGCACGACGATACCCAGGTTCTCGATACGCGCGTATCCGAAGAGGGGGACAGCATTCGCCGGCGCCGCCGTTGCGCGCATTGCGACAAGCGCTTCACCACTTATGAGCGCATCGAGCTCGCGATGCCAGTGATCGTCAAGAAGAACGGCAGCCGCACCGAGTTCGATCAAAGCAAATTGCGCGGAAGCCTATTGCTGGCCTTGCGGAAGCGACCGGTGTCGGCGGAAGCGGTCGATGCGGCGATCCATCGCATCGAGCAGAAGTTGCTGGCCAGTGGCGAGCGTGAGGTGGTATCCGGCCAGGTTGGCGAACTTGTCATGCGCGAACTGAAGCGGCTCGACAAGATCGCATACATCCGATTTGCATCGGTCTACAAAAGCTTCGAGGATCTGGCGGAATTCCAGGATGCGATCGCCGAAGTCGGGCGCGAGCGTAAATCTTCTTCCAAGTAAGCAGCCCTTACCCCAGTAGTGCTGCATTTTCCCATGTTGATGGGATACAAAAGCATAAGGATTCTGACAACAATAGCGCACTTTCTTGCCTGGCCATTCTGAGCCGAAAGGCGAGAACGCTTGTTTCATCGTTGATGAAATCGGAGGCGGACAATGCGCAGGTCGGAAAACGGCTTTTCTCTCGTCGAGATACTCGTCTCGGCTTTCGTACTGGCATTCGGTGTGATCGGTGCGATCGGCATGCAATTGACGGCGCTGCGCACGACGCAGCAATCATCCTTGCATACGAATGCTCTCCATCTTGCTGCCGATATGGCGGACCGCATGCGCGCCAACCTTGTCCGCATGCGAGAGGCGGATGCTGACAATCCTTATCTGCAGGTCGACTTTCAATCGGGCGGCGCGATAGCCCATACAGGATTCGATTGCTATGCAGACGATGTCGATTGCGATCCGGTGCAGCTTGCACAATTCGACATCGCAGAATGGCTGACACAACTTGATCGTAGGTTGCCAAATGTGCGCGTGCGCATTTGTCGCGATGCGCATAGCGGAATGGATGACGGGTTCGACTGGAGTTGCGAGGCGGCAGAGGAGAGCGCTCCGGCAGTGATCAAGATCGGCTGGCGAAACAAGGACCAGGCGCCGACCGAAAACGACGGCGCACCGCGTCTGAATCTGCTCGTTGCTTCGTTCCCCGCATGAATAAAACGGTTGAACGAGGGTCCCAACGGGGTTTGACCCTAGTCGAACTATTGATCGCCATGGCACTCGGTTTGATGCTCGTGCTGGCTGCGACGGTGCTGCTGCTGTCGACCAAGGCAAGCTATGTTGCATTGGACCAGCTCGAAGTGACGGAAGAAACCGGACGGTATGCGAGCGAGGCAATTGCCCGTGCGATCCGGCAGGCAGGCTACGAATATCGTGATGCCGATCAAATTTCATTTTCCTCGAGTGCCGATCTGAGCCCGAACGTGCTCGGCATGGACGGCATGACCTTGAAGAAGAACGATGCGGCGTTGACATCGGCCACGGCGCGCGATGCGGTAAACGGCAGCGACATTCTGGTGCTGCGGTTCTTCGGAGACGATAAGGGCAATGGAGAGGCAGGCGCGATCCTGAATTGCGCTGGCCTTGCTGTGCCTGCGGCGACACCGCAAGGCGACCCGGAAGATATGCGGGGTTGGAGCATTTTCTACGTTGGAAAAGACAGCGGTGGCGAGCCCGAACTGCGTTGCAAATATCAGACGAAGAATGGCTGGAATGCGGACGCAATTGCGCGCGGCGTCGAATCCTTCCAGGTGTTGTACGGCGTCGATACGACGGGCGACAGCGCACCAGATCGTTTCACGAACGCCGATGGTATCGATGTACTGGATCAGGGGTTAGCACTGTATGGCAACAACGCCTCGGAAAGGCTGAACGACCTAAAGCGAAAAACCTTCTGGAAAAGAGTGCGCACCATTCGTTTCGCCATGCTGGTACGCGGCGGTGAGCTCGCGCGAAACGATGCAACGAATCACACATATCACCTGTTCGGCGAAGGCTACAGCGCGGCGCACGCAACACAGGACAAGGGCGTGCGAATCAGCGAACAGGAACTTCCCTCTGCGACACGCAATCGTGTTCGCAAGCTGTTTTCGCAAACGATACAGCTTCGCAACGACGCGATGGGAAGCGAGACGTGAACGGCAGTAAGTCTTCGCCATATCGCAGACAAGGCGGCGCAACGTTGATCGTCGTGCTTTTGATTCTGCTGGTGGTGCTGCTGTTCG
>DATAHI010000002.1:0-6853 GCA_036263255.1 Oxalicibacterium sp.
TGAAGCGCGTGACGGTGTCGCTCGATGCGATCGACGATGCGATCTTCCGCCGCATGAACGACGTCGATTTCTCGGTCACCGATGTGCTGGAAGGCATCGAAGCGGCGCATCTGGTTGGCCTCGGTCCGATCAAGATCAACATGGTGGTCAAGGGCGGCATGAACGATCAGCAGATCGTGCCGATGGCGCAGCATTTCAAAGGCTCGCCCTATATCCTTCGCTTCATCGAATATATGGATGTCGGCGCCTCCAACGGCTGGACGATGGATGAAGTAATTCCGTCTGCTGAAGTCGTACGCCGCATCAGCGAAACGATGCCGCTGGAACCGGTCGCCGCCAACTACCTAGGCGAAACCGCCGGCCGCTGGCGCTACGTCGATGGTAGCGGCGAAATCGGCGCGATCTCCAGCGTCACGCAAGCCTTCTGCTCGGAATGCACGCGCGCCCGGTTGTCGACCGAGGGCAAGCTGTACACCTGCCTGTTCGCGACAGGCGGCCACGACTTGCGCGCACTGATGCGCAGCGGCAAGACCGACGAGGAAATTTCCACTGCGATCGCCCACATCTGGCGCGCGCGCGATGACCGCTATTCGGAACTGCGTACCGCCGATACCGATTTGACGGCAAAGCCGAAGGTAGAGATGTCCTATATCGGCGGCTGACTTTTCCTCTTCCACTGATATCGAGAAGATCAACAACATGGATACCAGTCAAATCACCGGACTCATTCTCGCAGGAGGCCGCGGCACCCGCATGGGAACCGTCGATAAAGGCCTCCAACAATTTCGCGGTGCGCCGATGGCAATGCACGTGATGATGCGGCTATCGCCGCAGGTCGACCGGATCATGATCAATGCCAATCAGAACCTGGGCCCGTACGAAGGCTTCGGCGTACCAGTATGGCCGGATCAGATGCCAGACTTCGCCGGCCCGCTTGCTGGACTGCAGACCGGCATGGTGCATTGCGAGACCGAATATCTGGTCACCGCGCCTTGCGACTCGCCCTTCCTGCCAACAGATCTGGTGCAACGGCTGGCAGACGCGCTGGAAGCAGACGATGCCGATGTCGCGATTGCCGTCACCGGAGAAGGCGAAGCGCGCCAGCCGCATCCGGTATTCTGTCTGACGAAAGCTTCCTTGCTGCCGCACCTGACGCATTACCTGCAGGAAGGTGGCCGCAAATTCGAGAAGTGGTACGCCTCATTGAAATCGGTCGAAGTGCACTTCGATGACGAGGATGCCTTCCGCAACATCAATACGCTGGACGATCTGCGCAAATACGAAACGTCGGTTTGACCGGCAGATCGCATCAACGAACCTTTACACCACGCCAACGATGTCCGCTCCGTCCACTACCACGCTGTCCAGTGTCATTAGCTGCCTGTCCGAATACGACCCGGACGCCTTGCCGGTTGCCGATGCGCAGAACATCATCCGCCAGTTCGTGCAGCCCATCCATACGATTGAAAAAGTCGCCATCCGCAGTGCGCTCGATCGCGTGCTGGCGGCCGATATCGTGTCGCCAATCAACGTGCCGGCGCATGACAATTCCGCGATGGACGGCTATGCCTTGCGCGGCGGGGATCTCGGCCAGCAGGATCGCGCGTTCAGGGTGCTCGGCACCGCGTACGCCGGCCGCGCCTATGAGGGCAAGGTAGGCGAAGGCGAATGCGTGCGCATCATGACCGGCGCAGTGATGCCCGATGGCTGCGACACCGTCATCCCGCAGGAATTCACGCGCGACGAGAGTGAAACCGCCGTCACCGTGCCAACTGGTGCCGTGAAGGCAGGCGACAACCGCCGCCTGAAGGGAGAAGATCTCGCAGCCGGCACGCCGGCGCTGCAGATCGGCCGCATCATCCGCCCGGCCGATCTTGGTCTGCTGGCCTCGCTCGGGATTGCCGAAGTGCCGGTGCAACGCCGCCTGCGCGTGGCCTTCTTCTCGACCGGCGATGAACTGCGCTCTATCGGCGAGCAGCTGGACGAAGGCTGCGTGTACGACAGCAACCGCTACACGCTATACGGCATGCTGAAACGGCTGGGCTGCGACATCGTCGACATGGGTGTAGTGAAAGACGATCCGGTTTCGCTCGAAGCAGCCTTTCGCAGCGCCTGTGAAAATGCGGACGCCATCATCACATCCGGCGGCGTCTCGGTCGGCGCTGCGGACTATACGAAACAAATGATGGCAACACTAGGCGACGTCACGTTCTGGAAAATCGGCATGCGCCCCGGACGACCCATGGCCTTCGGCAGGATCACGTCGAATGGCAAGAGCGCCTACCTGTTCGGCCTGCCCGGCAACCCGGTCGCGGTGATGGTGACCTTCTACTTCTTTGCGCGCCAGGCGCTACTGCACATGATGGGCGCTTCCGCCAGCGAGCAATCGCCGGCGCTGATGCGCGCGGTGTCCGTTGCGCCGATCCGCAAGCGCCCCGGCCGCACGGAATTCCAGCGCGGCATTGTCAGCGTCAATGCTGAAGGAATACAGGAGGTGCGCATTACCGGCTCGCAGGGCTCGGGTGTGCTGCGTTCGATGTCGGAAGCCAACTGCATGGTCGTACTGGAACACGAGCGTGCGAACGTGCAGGCTGGAGAGCCGGTCAATATCATCCTGTTCGATGGGCTGATCTAGGAAAAACGCCTGCAACCGGCTTTGTGTCGTATTCGCCACTGAAGGCAGGCAAAGCCTGCAGATTCATTTATGCTTGGTCAACGCATGCGCCGCAAGATGGCTTTCGGCCATGCGAGCATTAAAGCGCCTCACGTTACAGCGCAATCCGACAAGAACAAGATCGAACCCGGCTCCGCACAAATGGCGCAGCGGGAAAGCCCATGCCCGACCGCCCATCGACCTCCAGGCAGCAGACTTCATCCGGCGAACTTGCGCGACCGGTCAATATTCCGCCGCGCCCTTCCTTGCTGATGGCGCTGCAGCGCGAAATGGCGAAAGCCGATCCGCACATCACAAGGGTCGGCACGCTGCTGAAGCGCGATGCAGCGATCGCGGGCAACATGATCGCGGTTGCGAACTCGGCGTTGTTCAATTTGCCGCGCCGCGTACACACCGTGGAGGACGCCATTCTGATGATCGGCCTGGAACAGTGCAGGGCCTTGGTCACCAGTATGATGACGCGCCGCGCGCTGGCGCGGGGTCGGATGATGATGCCGCGCTTCTGGGATGTCTCGGAAAAGCGCTCCTGGGCCATGCTGCATCTGGCAGCAAAGACAAAGCTCGCGCGACCGGAAGTTGCGCATCACTTCGGCCTGTTTTCGGATATTGGTATCCCGTTGATGATGGCGTCCTTCCCGTCGTATGGCGAAACACTGGCCGTCGCCAACCGGATGCCGGTCGACAAACTCATCCAGCTGGAAAACGCGCGGCACAAGATCAATCATGCCCTGGTCGGCGCCATGCTCGCCGAGCACTGGCAGATTGGAGAAGATATCGCGCAAGCGATCAAGAAGCACCACACGCCGCAAATTTTGCGCGACGAGCAAACATCTTCAAGGGTGCGCAATCTGATCGCGATTCACCTAATCGTCGACAGGGCGATCCAGGAATACCGACGCGACCTGTCGAACGAATGGGCCGCTGGTGGCGCGCTGGTGTGCGAGATGTTGGGCTTGAGCGAAAGCGATGTGACGGACTTCTGCGCCGAGCTGCAGCAGCGCATGCAGCATCCTTATAACGAGCAGACCTCGGCCTAGAGCTTGCCGGCCTTCTTCAGGCGATAGGTCAGGCCTTCGACAATTTGCGCGTCACCCGCCTGGCGTGCAAAGTCGATCGCCGTCATGCCCTGCTGATTCTTCAGCGTGGCATCGGCGCCGGCATCCAGCAGCAGCTTGACGGTCAGAATATGGCTGCCGCGCGCCGCCATCATGATGGGTGTGGTGCCGTTCGGTGAACGCGCATCGAGATCGGCCGACTTGTCGAGCAACATTTGTACGATGTCGTTGTCGCCGGCAGCCGCCGCGTAGTGCAGCGGCGTCCAGCCGGGCCGGTTGACCGTCGCACCCTTCTGCAGCAAGGCTTCGACCGCCGGCTTGTTGGCCTTGAATGCCGCTAGCATCAGCGGCGTATCGCCATTCGCCGCCTTCTGGTCGAGATCGATATCGCGTGCATTCAGCAAAACCTTGAACACGCGCATCGCATTCTCGCGGATCGCGATCATCAAGCCGGAATCGCCGCGGTCGCGTTCGACCGTGTTCGGATCGAAGCCGCGCTTCAACAGTCCGGCCACGGTCTGATCATCGTCGATCTGCACCGCGCGGAACCAGTCGTCATACGAGTCTGCGCGCGACAACGCGGGCAGGCTCAGCAACGCGAGACTTGCGCATATCGCCAGCAACAAGCGGCGATTTAAACGAAACGAATTCATCGTGCGATCTTGAAAAGCGAAAAGAAATTGTCGGTGGTCTGCTGCGCGATCGTTTCGACCGGCACACCCTTCAGCGTGGCGAGGAATTCGGCAACGTGGCGCACCAGACCGGGTTCGTTCATCTTGCCGCGATATGGTACTGGCGCCAGGTAGGGAGAATCGGTCTCGATCAGCATTTTCTCCAACGGCACCGCGCGCGCGACTTCCTGCAACTCCTTCGCGCTTTTGAAGGTGACGATGCCGGAGAACGAGATGTAGAAGCCCATCGCCATCGCGGCTTGTGCGACTTCGAGCGATTCCGTGAAACAGTGCATCACGCCTGCCGCGCCGCCGGCGTCAGTGCCCGCGCCCTCTTCGCGCATGATGCTTATCGTATCTTCCGAGGCAGCACGCGTATGGATGATCAACGGTTTGCCAGTCTTGCGCGAGGCGCGAATATGCGTACGAAAACGCTCGCGCTGCCATTCGAGGTCGCCGGTCAGCCGGTAATAATCGAGTCCCGTTTCGCCGATGGCGACAATCTTCGGGTGCTGCGCCAAGCGGACCAGTTCATCGACCGACGGCTCGGGCGTGTCTTCGTAATCGGGATGCACGCCGACCGAGGCGTAGACGTTCTCATGCTGCTCGGCAAGCCGCAGCACGCCGGGAAAATCCGGGAGGTCGCAGGAGACGCACAGCGCATGGCTGACCTTGTTCTCCGCCATCTTGTCGAAGATGGCCGGCAAACGAGCGGCAAGCTCAGGGAAATTGATATGGCAATGAGAATCGATGAACATAGCCGGCATTGTACGCGCGAGCGTTGGCGCCCGCAGCTTGACGCGATCAGCCGACGCGCTTGCCGACGATGATCAAGTCGCGTTCGGCGCCGTCCAGCTCCGCGACGCGCGGCATGTCGGCCCAGCGCGCGAAACCGAAACGCTCGAACAGGGCGAGGCTGGGCGCATTGTGGCCGAAGATCAGGCCAACCAGCGTGCGGAAACCGTACTGCGGTGCACACGCGACCGCCTGCGCGAGCAGGTAGGCGCCGATGCCGCGACCGCGCGCGGCTTCATGCACGTAGATGGAAATCTCCGCGGTATGCGCATAGGCCGGCCGCGGATGAAACGGTGAATACGCGAGCCAAGCGAGAAGACTGCCCGGCTCTATGCGGCCCGGCTCCTCCACCACCCACAGCGGATAGCGTTCCGACACATGTTCGTCGAACCATGCGCGGCGCGATTCCACTGACACCGGTGAAGTATCGGCAGTCACCATGCGCGAAGGAATCGTGCTGTTGTATATGTCGACGATGGCCGGCAGATCGGCCGGTTGTGCGATGCGATGGATGTACGGCAAATGCGTCTGGGTTACGTGGGATTACAGCGTATGCGTAGCGCGTGAAGAACCGAGCGCGGCGCCCAGCAATTCCTCGATGCGCTGCTTCAGGCGCTGGCCGCTTTCGTCACCGGAGAATTGCACGCCTATGCCTTGCGCCTTGTTGTTGTTCGCGCCGGCCGGCGTGATCCAGGCGACTCTGCCTGCGACCGGATACTTGGTCGGATCGTCCATCAGTGTCAGGATCAGGTAAATCTCGTCGCCGATCTTGTATGGCTTGTTCGAGGGTACGAAGATGCCGCCATTCGTGAGAAACGGCATGTAGGCCGCATACAGCGCGGATTTTTCCCGGATCGGCAAGGACAATACGGAAGGCCGGCCTGCTACGGGCGCGGATGCCGTCTGGTGATCTGCCATGCAATACCCTCTCAGGAAAAAGTTGCCGAGTATTCGAGCAACATGTCTTCAATGAACAGCTTGGGCGCGAGCGGATGGTCCGCAATCGCGCGCCGGTCACCGATCGCCTTGATCGCCTGTAGCAGCGCGGCGGTCTCCACCCTCGCCGCAAGCGCGTTCAATTCTTTGCGGTAACGCGGGTAATAACGGATTGTGCCGGAAAGTTTGACGGAAAGCACGTCGTACAGCCAACGTTGCAGCCATGCCACCAGATCGGCGGTCGGGGTTTTCTGCAGGCGCTCGGCCGCCTTCAGCGCGCCCTCGGCGCCAGGCTGTGTCAATTGTCGCAACAAGTCGTCCATTGCTTCGCGGTCGCCGGTCTGCGCCAATGCGTAGGCTGCCAGCGGTGCGCCACCCTGCTCGTCCAGCCAGGTTTCCGGGTCCTTGACCTGTTGCTCCTTCAACCATGCAAGCGCCGCCTCGCGCGTCGGCATTGCCAGCGCGAACTTGCGGCAGCGGGAGAGAATAGTCGGCAGCAAACGATCCAGTCCGTGCGATACCAACAGGAAAACGGTGTTTGGCGGTGGCTCTTCCAGCGTCTTCAGCAAGGAATTGGCCGCAGCGGTGTTCAACGCTTCCGCTGGATACAGCACGACCACGCGCATGCCGGAACGATGGGTGGACACGTTCATGAAGTCGGCCAGTGCGCGAATCTGGTCGATTTTGATTTCCTTCGATGGTGCCTTCGTCGTCTTCGACTT
>DATAHI010000003.1:0-6933 GCA_036263255.1 Oxalicibacterium sp.
ATACCGCGCCCGCCTTGTTCGGTACCGACAGCACCAGCGACGTCTGGTCCTTGCCGCTCGGCGCGGTCTGCAGGCGACCGATTACGGCAAAGCGCGTGCGATTGTGCGGATCGTCCTGAATATGCGCCTTGACGATCTGCAGATTGTATTTCTTGCCGGCGATTTCGCTCGCGATGGCGGCGACCGAGCCATCTTCGCCCGCCATGCGCGCCGCTTCTGCATTCGAAGCCACGGCTAGGCGTTCGATATGGGGATAGTTCTGGTTGAGCCAAACCTGGCACTGGGCAAGCGCTTGCGAATGCGCACAGATGGTCTTCACTTCATCCATGGCGCCGCTGCGCGTCATCAAGCTGTGATGCACCTGAATGGCGACCTCACCGCTGATCGTTAGCGTGGTTTGCAGCAGCAGATCGAGTGTGCGGTTCACCACACCTTCCGACGAATTCTCGATTGGCACCACGCCGAATTCGGCAGTACCTGCTTCAGTCGCGCGGAAAACTTCATCGATCGAAGCACATGGAATACCGTCGACCGCGCGGCCGAACTGCTGATAGACCGCCTGCTCGCTGAAGGTACCGGCCGGGCCGAGATAGGCAACCGCGACACGTTTTTCCAGCGCGCGGCAGGCCGACATCACTTCACGGAAAATGGTCTGCACATCGGCGCTCGCTAGCGGACCAGGATTACGTTCACCGACGCTGCGCAGCACCTGCGCTTCGCGTTCCGGCCGAAACACCGGCGCGTTGGTTTCGGCCTTCACATGCCCGACTTCCTGCGCGACACGCGCGCGTTGGTTCAGCAAGTCCAGAATCTGCGCATCGATCGTATCGATCTTCTCACGCAGCGGTTTGAGCTTCTCGTCCGGAGTCATATATGGCAAACGCGTCCTTGATGACCGATCAACCGTATTTTCTTTCGAATTCCTTCATGAATGCGACCAGCGCCTGCACGCCTTCGATCGGCATTGCATTGTAGATCGATGCGCGCATGCCGCCGACCGAACTATGGCCCTTCAATTGCACCAGGCCTTGCGCGTCCGCCTCTGAAATGAATTTCGCATTCAGCGATTCGTCCTTCAGGAAGAACGGTACGTTCATGCGCGAACGGTCCGCCGCAGGCACCTTGTTCACGTAGAAATCGGTCGAGTTCAGGTAATCGTAGACCAGCTTCGCCTTCTCGATGTTCTGCTTTTCCATGGCCGCAACGCCGCCCTGGCGCTTGACCCACTGGAAGGTCAGGCCAGCGATGTAGATCGGATAGGTCGGCGGCGTATTGAACATGGAATCATGTTCCGCCACGGTTTTCCAGTCGAAAGCAGACGGGCAGAACGGAACGGCATGACCAAGCATATCTTCGCGCACGATCACGATCGTGACGCCGGCAGGACCGATGTTCTTTTGGGCGCCGGCGTAGATCACCGCGTATTTGGACACATCGATGTCGCGCGACAGAATATTTGACGACATGTCAGCCACCAGCGGCACGTCACCGACGTCCGGAGTGTAGTTGAACTCGACGCCACCAATGGTTTCGTTGGTGCAGATATGGACGTAGGCAGCGTCCTTGGACAACTTCCAGGTATCGCGCGCTGGCACATAAGTAAAGCCAGCATCTTCCGACGATGCAGCAATGTTGACCTTCGCGTACTTGTGCGCTTCTTCGATGCTCTGCACGGACCAGTGGCCTGTATTGATGAAGTCGATCGTCGCAGGTTGTTGTCTGCCGCCGATCAGGTTCATCGGCACGATCGCGTTCTCGGCAATCGCACCACCCTGCATGAAAAGGATCTTGTAGTTATCCGGGATCGCCATGAGCTCGCGCAGATCGGCCTTTGCCGTTGCGAGAATCTCGGTGAATTCCTTGCCGCGATGGCTCATTTCCATCACCGACAAACCGCTGCCGCGCCAATCCATCATCTCGTCCGCTGCCTGCTGAATGACGTCCTTTGCCAACGCAGCCGGGCCAGGGGAAAAGTTAAACACGCGCCGCTTCATTATTCTTCTTCCTCCACACCGGATTGATCTTCCACATCTGATTCAAGTATTCGCTGCAGGCCGCTCAGGCGCGTGCCGTCCTCGACAGCGATCAGCGTCACGCCCTGCGTTGCGCGGCCCATTTCGCGAATTTCCGCGACCCGGGTACGGATCAGCACGCCGCCAGTCGTGATCAGCATGATTTCGTCGCTGGCATCAACCAAGGTCGCCGCAACAACTTTGCCGTTGCGTTCGCTGGTTTGGATCGCGATCATGCCCTTCGTGCCACGTCCATGGCGCGTGTACTCGGTGATCGGCGTGCGTTTGCCGTAACCATTCTCGGTCGCCGTCAGTACGGATTGCTGTTCGTTTTCCGCGACCAGCAGCGCGATGACCTGCTGACCGTCGTCGAGATTCATGCCGCGCACGCCGCGCGCGGTGCGACCCATCGGGCGCACATCGTTTTCGTCGAAGCGCACGGCCTTGCCGGCGTCCGAGAACAGCATCACGTCATGCTTGCCGTCGGTCAGCGCAGCGCCGATCAGGAAATCGCCCTCATCGAGATCGACCGCGATGATGCCGGCCTTGCGCGGATTGCTGAAGTCAGCGAGCGGCGTCTTCTTCACGGTACCGAGGCTGGTCGCCATGAACACGTAGTGATCTTCGGGGAAGGTACGATTCTCGCCGGAGAGCGGCAGCACTACCGTGATCTTTTCGCCGTCCTGCAGCGGGAACATGTTGACGATCGGCTTGCCGCGCGAAGCACGCGAACCTTGCGGCACCTCCCACACCTTCAGCCAGTACATGCGGCCGCGGTTCGAGAAGCACAAAATATAATCGTGCGTGTTCGCGATGAAGAGTTGGTCAATCCAGTCGTCTTCCTTGGTCGCCATCGCCTGCTTGCCGCGTCCGCCGCGTTTTTGCGCACGGTATTCGGAAATCGGCTGCGCCTTCATGTAGCCGGAGTGCGACAAGGTCACAACCATGTCCTGCGGCGTGATCAGATCTTCGGTGCCGAGGTCGGTCGCGTTCAATTCGATGGTGGAACGACGCGCATCCTTGTTGCCTTCGCCGTATTCGTTCTTGGCGGCAGTCAGTTCGTCGTTGATGATCGTCGTGACACGCGCCGGCTTGGCCAGGATGTCGAGCAGATCGGCGATCTGCTCCATGACTTCCTTGTATTCATTGACGATCTTGTCCTGCTCGAGGCCGGTCAGGCGTTGCAGACGCATCTGCAGAATCTCTTGCGCCTGATCGTCTGACAGCTTGTACAGGCCATCGCTTTGCAAGCCGTACTGCTTCGGCAGATTCTCCGGACGGAAAGCTTCGATGGAGGTGCCATGTTCGCCGGTGCGGGCCAGCATTTCGCGGACAACGGACGAATCCCAGGCACGCGACATCAGTTCGACTTTTGCCACCGGCGGGGTCGGTGCCGCCTTGATGATCGCGATGAAATCGTCGATGTTGGCCAGTGCAACCGCCAGGCCTTCCAGCACGTGGCCGCGTTCGCGTGCCTTGCGCAAGTCGAACACGGTGCGGCGCGTGACCACCTCGCGGCGATGCGACAGGAAGCAGTCCAGCATCTGCTTCAGGTTCAGCAGCTTCGGCTGGCCATCGACCAGCGCGACCATGTTCATGCCGAAGGTATCCTGCAGCTGGGTCTGCTTGTACAGGTTGTTCAGCACGACTTCCGGCACTTCGCCGCGCTTCAACTCGATCACGACGCGCATGCCGGACTTGTCGGACTCGTCGCGGATATCGGAAATACCTTCCAGCTTCTTGTCGCGCACCAGCTCGGCAATGCGCTCCAGCAGCGACTTCTTGTTCACCTGGTAAGGCAGCTCGTCGACGATGATGGCCGAACGGTTTTCCTTGCCGAATTCTTCGAAATGCGTTTTCGCACGCATCACGACACGGCCGCGGCCAGTGCGATAACCGTCGCGTACGCCAGAGACGCCGTAGATGATGCCGCCGGTCGGAAAATCCGGCGCCGGAATGATTTCGATCAGCTCGTCGACTGTGCAATGCTCATTGCGCAGCACATGCAGCGCGCCATCGATGATTTCAGTGATGTTGTGCGGCGGGATGTTGGTCGCCATGCCGACCGCGATACCCGACGAACCGTTGATCAGCAGGTTAGGCACCCGTGTCGGCAGTACCGATGGTTCCTTTTCCTTGCCGTCATAGTTCGGAACGAAGTCGACCGTTTCCTTCTCGATATCGGCCAGCAGCTCGCTGGCAATCTTATCCAGACGGCATTCGGTGTAACGCATTGCCGCCGCGTTGTCGCCGTCGATCGAACCGAAGTTGCCCTGGCCGTCCACCAACGTGTAACGCAGCGAAAAATCCTGCGCCATGCGGACCAGCGTGTCGTAAATCGCCTGGTCGCCGTGCGGGTGATACTTACCCATCACTTCGCCAACCACGCGCGCGCATTTCACATACGGACGATTCCAGACATTGTTCGTCTCGTGCATTGCATACAAGACGCGGCGATGCACTGGCTTCAAACCATCCCGCACATCTGGCAAGGCCCGGCCCACGATTACGCTCATTGCGTAATCGAGGTAGCTCTTGCGCATCTCTTCTTCCAGCGAAATCGGGATTGTTTCTTTAGCGAATTGATCCATTGGCGGTTCGTTTGATCGTTGGCTAAGGTTGAGCATGAAAAAGCGGCGCTTCTTCATGAAAGCGATACGGCAAAAGCCTGAGATTTTACCATGCCGCAGGCCGCTCTTCCGGTTTTACCTCCGCCGCAAAAACGCATGGGCCAAACGCCGTTCATTCAGTCGATCGGCGACTGTGGGATTGAGGATCGATTCGCTTTGTTTTTTGCACACCTAAAGTGCGATTCACAACAGACGGATAAACATGCACTCCGGTAAATTTCTTTCCAACACGATGAACGAATTCGATAACCGAGGATCAATGTTTTGCCGGAGAACTATTTTGCCATTCGAGCATTTTTGTTGTTTAATTACGACGCACCGTAAAAAACCCGAACTGGTCATTTTTTCACCATTCTCGGTGAGTTGTGGTTGTGGCAAAATGGTTGCAACTTAAACCATTGCATGGAAACAAGTTTTTCATGCTTTCGTTAAAGCGCACGTTCACACTTTTGTTTTTATCGTTTTAGGTAATTTGCGCAGTTCATCTGCGGATATCTCACCCGAGGAGAAGAAATATGAAAAAATTAGCAAAAATCGTCTTCGCTGCGTCCGCAGTCGTCGCTTTTTCCGCCCAAGCTCAAACCGACATCAAAGCCAGCACCCCGAAGAGCGCCTATCTGCAAGATGGTCGCGGCGTAGTCGCTCGCAATGCAACCGGCTTGTGCTGGCGTACCGGTTACTGGACGCCTGCTGACGCAGTTCCAGGCTGCGACGGCGCACTGACTCCAGTCGCTGCTGCTGAAACGGCTCCAGCTCCGGCTGCAGCTGCTCCTACACCGACCTCGGAAAAAGTCACGTTTGCAGCTGACGCCTTCTTCGATTTCGACAAGGCTGTGCTGAAGCCTGAAGGCAAAGCGAAACTGAACGATCTGGTTTCGAAGCTCAAAGACATCAACCTGGAAGTCATCATCGCTGTTGGCCACACCGACTCGATCGGCTCCGATGCCTACAATCAGAAGCTGTCGGTTCGCCGCGCTGAAGCTGTGAAGAGCTACCTGGTGTCGAAAGGCGTTGAATCGAACCGCGTATACACCGAAGGTAAAGGCGAGAAGCAACCTGTTGCTACCAACAAGACCGCTGCCGGCCGCGCACAAAACCGCCGCGTGGAAATCGAAGTGGTTGGTACCCGCAAGTAATCGCTTCACGCAGTACACCCAACCCCGCTGCGGCGGGGTTTTTTTTCGTCATCGATATAGTGATCCGCAGTCGCGTCACGAAGGTCCATGCATTCCGGTATGATCTTGTTCATGAACGCCGATCCTCTAGAACTGAAAAAATTCAGCGATCTCGCCCATCAATGGTGGGATCCCACTTCCGAATTCCGTCCGCTGCACGAAATCAATCCCCTGCGCCTGGACTGGATCAATTCCCAGGCACCGCTGGTCGGCAAGAATGTCGTCGATGTTGGTTGTGGCGGCGGAATCCTGTCCGAATCGATGGCACGACGCGGCGCTAAGGTGACCGGCATCGACCTATCGGAAAAGGCCTTAAAAGTCGCTGATCTGCACAGTCTGGAAACCGGCGTGCAAGTGCGTTACGAGCTGATCGCTGCGGAAGCGCTGGCCGAACGCGAACCCGGAGCGTTCGACGTCGTGACCTGCATGGAAATGCTGGAACACGTTCCCGATCCTGCCGCGATCGTCGCGGCCTGCGCCAAGCTGGTCAAACCCAGTGGACACGTTTTTTTCTCCACCATCAATCGCAATCCCAAGTCCTACCTGCACGCGGTGATCGGCGCGGAATACATTCTGCGCCTGCTACCGAAGGGAACGCACGATTATGCGAAGTTCATCACGCCTGCCGAGCTGTCTCAGTTCGCGCGCAATGCCGGCCTGCAGGTCAACGCGCTGAAAGGCATGGGCTTCAATCCACTGACCAAGGTGTATTCGCTCAACGGCGACACCAGCGTCAACTACCTGGTCGCCTGCAGCAAGCTTGCTTAACTCACAGCGGAAGCGGCCGAGACCGGTTGCTTTCGCATGCCTATCCATGTCGCTTCCCTCTCCTCAAGCCATATTGTTCGATCTCGACGGTACGCTGGCAGACACTGCGCCTGATCTCGCGAATGCCGCCAACAAGTTGCGTATTACGCGCGGCCTTCCGCCGGTCGCCTACGAGTCCTTGCGTCCCGTCGCCTCAGCCGGCGCGCGCGGCCTGATCGGCGCGGCTTTCGGCATCGGTCCCGAGGAAAAGGACTACCTCGCATTGCGCGACGAATTCCTGCGCAACTACGAAACCGCGATTGCGGTCGACAGCATTCTATTTGCCGGCGTCGGCGAGTTGCTCTCGCA
>DATAHI010000004.1:0-6032 GCA_036263255.1 Oxalicibacterium sp.
CTGGGCAAGGTCACCAAGCTGCGCCTTGAACAGTTAAGCTGAACTGTAGCGGCGGCAATGCGCCGCCGGTCCACCCCAGCCGGCTTGGCGGAGTCCCTCCGTTATAATGTCGGCTGCCTTCCCTGCTATTCATCCACCCCACTCATGCAATACATCTCCACGCGCGGCGCTTCCGAAGCGCAGTCTTTTTCGCAGATTCTGCTCGGCGGTCTCGCGCCCGACGGCGGCCTGTACCTTCCGCAAAGCTATCCGCAAGTCAGCGGCGAGGAGCTGGACCGCTGGCGTACGCTGGACTATGCGGATCTCGCCTACGAAATCCTGAAGAAGTTTGCGACCGATATTCCGGACGCCGACCTGCACGCGCTGGCACGCAAGACCTATACCGCAGACGTGTACCGCAATGTGCGCCATGGCGAGGATGCCGCGCGCATCACGCCGCTGCGTCTGATCGAAGAGCGCAACGGCAGCAAGCTGATGTTGCAATCGCTGTCGAACGGCCCGACGCTCGCCTTCAAAGACATGGCGATGCAACTGCTCGGCAATCTGTTCGAATATGCGCTGGCCAAGCAACATGCGGAATTGAACATCGTCGGTGCGACCTCCGGCGATACGGGCAGCGCCGCCGAGTATGCGATGCGCGGCAAGAAGGGCGTGCGCGTCTTCATGCTCTCGCCGCACAAGAAGATGAGCGCCTT
Source organism: Oxalicibacterium sp. (assembly GCA_036263255.1). Lineage (GTDB taxonomy): Bacteria > Pseudomonadota > Gammaproteobacteria > Burkholderiales > Burkholderiaceae_D > Oxalicibacterium. Next base: position 696 of record DATAHI010000004.1, read on the forward strand.
CCAGACCGCACAGATGTTCAGTCTGCAGGATGAGAATATCTTCAACATCGCGGTCGAAGGCGTGTTCGACGATTGCCAAGACATGGTGAAAGCTGTGTCCAACGACCTTGTCTTCAAGAAGCAGCAGAAGATCGGGACTGTGAACTCGATCAACTGGGCGCGCGTGGTCGCGCAGGTCATCTATTATTTCCGCGGTTATCTGAGCGCGACCACCAGCAATGAGCAGAAAGTGTCGTTCACGGTGCCATCCGGAAATTTCGGCAACATCTGCGCCGGCCATATCGCGCGCATGATGGGACTGCCGATCGACAAGCTGATTGCAGCCACCAACGAAAACGACGTACTGGACGAATTCTTCCGTACCGGCGTGTATCGCGTGCGCAAGTCGGCCGAAACCTATCATACGTCCAGCCCCAGCATGGACATCAGCAAGGCCTCGAATTTCGAGCGCTTTGTCTACGACCTATTGGGACGCGACAGCACACGCGTGCGCGCCTTGTTCAGCAAGGTCGAAACGCACGGCGGCTTCGACTTGTCCGGCAAGCCGGGCAGCGACGGCGACGAGTTCAAAAAGATTGCGCAATACGGTTTCGTCTCCGGCAAGTCGGTGCATGCGGATCGCGTCGCGACAATACGCGACCTCGACAGCAAGTATGGCTTGACGATCGACACGCATACCGCCGATGGCGTCAAAGTCGCCCGCGAATGCATGGCGCCTGGCGTTGTCATGATCGTGCTGGAGACCGCGCTGCCGGCCAAGTTCAATGAAACCATACGCGAGGCGCTCGGTCGCGATGCCGAACGTCCGGAAGGCTTCGAAAACATTGAAGCGCTGCCGCAGCGTTTTACAGTGATGCCGCCCGACGTTGCAAAACTGAAGGCCTTCGTCGCTTCGCATACCGGGTTGTAATGTAATGCCGCGCGGGCGCCGCTGCGTCCGCCGGACTACAATTCGAGTACCGATTCCCGGAATTTCCTTATTTCAGCCGACATGACAGAGCCAAAACCGATGCTCACCGTCCCTGAGGCGCTCGAGTTTCTTCTCGCTGCGGCGCGCCCGATTGCAGACATCGAAACGATGCCTACGCTGGAAGCGAACGGCCGCGTACTGGCAACCGCGCAGCAGTCGCAGCTGAATGTGCCGCCCATGGACAACACCTCGATGGATGGGTACGCCGTTCGCGCCGCGGATTGTGCCAGTGGCAATGCCGTTCTGCGCGTCACGCAGCGCATTCCGGCCGGCCACGTCGGCCAGCCGCTGGCAGCAGGTTGCGCCGCGCGCATCTTCACCGGCGCGATGGTGCCCGAAGGCGCGGATGCGGTGGTGATGCAGGAAGTCTGCGTCGCCGGCAAGGATGGCGAGACCGATATCGTCACGATCAATCACGCGCCGCAATCCGGCGAGTGGATACGCCGCACCGGCGAAGACATCCGGGCCGGCAGCACGATACTGGAAGCCGGCACCCGCCTGCGCGCGCAGGAGCTGGGTCTGGCCGCTTCGGTTGGCCTCGCGCAGTTGCCAGTGGTGCGCAAGGTGCGCGTGGCGGTGTTCTTCACCGGTGACGAACTCACGATGCCGGGCGAGCAACTGAAGCCGGGCGCGATCTACAACTCCAACAAGTTCACCCTGCGTGGCCTGCTGTTGAACCTGGGCTGCGACCTTACCGATTTCGGCATCGTGCCCGATACGCTGCAGGCGACGCGCGATATCTTGCGCCGTGCTGCCGCCGAACACGACCTGATCATCACGTCCGGCGGCGTGTCGGTGGGCGAGGAAGATCACATCAAGCCGGCGTTGGAAGCGGAAGGTCGCGTCAACATGTGGCAGATCGCGGTGAAGCCGGGCAAACCGCTGGCGTTCGGTGAAGTCAATCGCGCTTCGCAGGATGGCAGTGCCTTCTTCCTCGGCCTGCCAGGCAATCCGGTGTCCAGTTTCGTGACCTTCCTGCTGTTCGTGCGGCCCTTCATCCTGCGTCTGCAAGGTGCTAGGAATGTGGCGCCAAAGGTGTTGATGCTACGCGCCGACTTTACGCTGCCGAAGGGCGACCGCCGCAACGAATTCCTGCGTGCGCGCATCAATGGCGACGGTGGACTGGATTTGTTCCCGAACCAGAGCTCCGGTGTGCTGACCTCGACGGTATGGGGGGACGGCCTGATTGACAATCCGCCCAACAAGCCGATTGCCAAGGGCGATCTGGTGCGTTTCATCGCATTCAGCGACTTGATGTATTGAGAAGCGACAATGAATATCGAACTTCGTTTTTTTGCCAGCGTGCGTGAAGCGCTCGGCGTTTCGCAGGAAAAAGTGGCGTTACCGCCGCATGTGGCCACGGTCGGTGATGTGCGTGCCTTCCTCCGCGAGCGCGGCGGCAAGTGGGCAGAGGTCCTTGCCGAAGGCAAATCGTTGCGAATGGCTTACGATCACCAGATGACCGACGCCGCCACGCCGATCCGTGAAGGCGGTGAAGTCGCCTTCTTCCCGCCGGTCACCGGCGGTTGAGCATAGCGGGAGCATCATGCCTATTCGCGTTCAAACCGAAGACTTTGATGTCAGCCATGAAGTAGCGGCCTTGCGCCGGCACAACCCGCAAGTCGGTGCGGTGGTGACGTTCATCGGTACCGTACGCGATATCAACGAAGGTTCTAGCGTCGCCGGGATGGAGCTGGAGCATTACCCTGGCATGACCGAAAAAGCGCTGGAGGACATCGTCGAGCAGGCCAAGGCGCGCTGGGATATCGGTGATGCGCTGGTCATCCACCGTGTCGGCCCCTTGCTGCCGAAAGACCAGATCGTGTTGGTTGCGGTAACGTCCGCACACCGCGGCGAAGCCTTCGACGCCTGCGAATTCATTATCGATTACCTGAAGACCCGGGCGCCGTTCTGGAAGAAGGAACAGACGCCGCAGGGTGCGCGCTGGGTCGATGCTCGCGTCACCGACGACGACGCCCTGGCCAAATGGGATACGCCTGACGGTTTTTCCAAAACGCGCTGAATCGGCTGTTTGCCAGTTCGCCACAAAAAATTCCGCTGTTCTTTGCGCCCGATCAAGTCGCCAAATCGGCAATCGTCGTTTAATTGCTGCAAGCGGAGCCGCGCTCGTTTCCTCAATATCCCTGCTTGAAAAAGGGACACTCTGACCCCATTTCCGCTGCATCAACGAATCTTCCAACGGAGAACAATTCATGCGTGTGGACAAGCTCACCACCAAGCTGCAGGAAGCGCTGGCCGATGCCCAGAGCTATGCAGTGGGCAACGACAACCAGTACATCGAACCGGTGCACGTGCTATCGGCACTGCTGAACCAAAATGACAGCAGCACCCGTTCGCTACTGCAGCGTGCCGGCGCGAACATCAACGGCATGGCGACTGCCCTGAAAAGCGCCGTGGAGCGCCTGCCAAAAGTTTCGGGTACTGGCGGCAGCGTGCAGGTCGGCCGCGACCTGACGGCGCTTCTTAATCTCGCCGACAAGGAATCGCAGCAGCGCGGTGACCAGTTCATCGCGACCGAAATGGTGCTGCTTGCCTTGACCGAAGACAAATCCGAAGCCGGCCGCATTGCGCGCGAAAACGGGCTGACGCGCAAGGCGTTGGAGGCCGCGATCACGGCGGTGCGCGGCGGTGCAAAAGTCGACTCGGCCGAAAGCGAAGGCCAGCGCGAAGCGCTGAAGAAATACACGCTGGATCTGACCGAGCGCGCGCGTATCGGCAAGCTGGACCCGGTGATCGGCCGCGACGATGAAATCCGCCGTGCGATCCAGGTGCTGCAGCGCCGCTCCAAGAACAATCCCGTGCTGATCGGCGAGCCCGGCGTCGGCAAGACCGCGATCGTCGAAGGCCTGGCGCAGCGCATCGTCAATGGCGAGGTGCCGGAAAGTCTGAAGGGCAAGCGTGTGCTGTCGCTCGATCTGGCCTCGCTGCTTGCCGGCGCCAAGTTCCGCGGCGAGTTCGAGGAACGCCTGAAAGCCGTGCTGAACGAACTGGCGCAGGACGAAGGCCAATCCATCGTCTTCATCGACGAGCTGCATACGCTGGTCGGTGCCGGCAAGGCCGAAGGTGCGATGGACGCGGGCAATATGCTGAAGCCGGCATTGGCGCGCGGCGAGCTGCACTGCGTCGGCGCCACCACGCTGGACGAATACCGCAAGTACATCGAAAAGGATGCCGCGCTGGAGCGCCGCTTCCAGAAGATCATCGTCGACGAGCCGACGGTCGAAGCGACCATAGCGATTCTGCGTGGCCTGCAGGAAAAGTACGAGCTGCACCACGGCGTCGAGATCACCGACCCGGCAATCGTCGCTGCGGCCGAATTGTCGCACCGCTACATCACCGATCGCTTCCTGCCGGACAAGGCCATCGATCTGATCGATGAAGCCGCGTCCAAGATCAAGATCGAGATCGATTCCAAACCAGAGGTGATGGATCGCCTGGATCGTCGCTTGATCCAGCTGAAGATTGAACGCGAAGCGGTCAACAAGGAAAAGGATGAAGCTTCGCAGAAGCGGCTTGCACTGATCGAGGAAGAGATCGAACGCCTGGGTCGCGAGTACGCCGATCTGGAGGAAATCTGGAAAGCAGAGAAGGCTGCCGCACAGGGTAGCCAGGCGATCAAGGAAGAAATCGAAAAGGTTCGCCTGCAGATGGAAGAGGCGACACGCAAGAGCGATTGGCAGCGCGTGTCCGAACTGCAGTACAAGACCTTGCCCGAACTGGAAGCGAAGTTGAAGAACGCTGTGTCGAACGAAGACACAACGGCCAAACGGCAACTGGTGCGTACGCAGGTCGGTGCAGAAGAGATCGCCGAAGTTGTCTCGCGCGCGACTGGCATTCCGGTGTCGCGCATGATGCAGGGCGAACGCGACAAGTTGCTGACGATGGAAGCCGAGCTGCACAAGCGCGTGGTCGGCCAGCACGAGGCGATCGTTGCCGTGTCGGATGCGATTCGTCGTTCGCGTGCGGGCCTGGGCGATCCGAATCGGCCGTATGGCTCGTTCATGTTCCTCGGCCCCACCGGCGTTGGCAAGACCGAACTGTGCAAGGCACTGGCGTCCTTCCTGTTCGATACCGAGGAATCGCTGATCCGTATCGACATGAGCGAGTTCATGGAGAAGCATTCGGTCGCGCGTCTGATCGGCGCGCCGCCGGGCTACGTCGGCTATGAAGAAGGCGGTTACCTAACCGAAGCCGTGCGCCGCAAACCGTACAGCGTGATCCTGCTCGACGAAATCGAGAAGGCGCATCCGGATGTGTTCAACGTGCTGCTGCAGGTGCTGGACGACGGTCGCATGACCGATGGGCAAGGCCGCACGGTGGACTTCAAGAACACGGTGATCGTGATG
>DATAHI010000005.1:0-2798 GCA_036263255.1 Oxalicibacterium sp.
TGCCGCATTCGGCCGTGCGCTCATGTCGCAATTGCGTTTCCGGATGCTGATGCTGACGGCCTTGCCTTTTGTGTTGTCAGTCGTGGTCTGGGCCGTCGTGTTGTGGTTCACGCTGCAGCCGATGACCAACTGGCTGCACGCTTTCTTCATCGAGCATGATCTCTTTTCCACCAGCGGCAGCATGCTGGATTCGATCGGCATGGGCGCGATCAAGACCATCGTGGTGCCGTTGATTGCGATGTGGGTGCTGCTGCCGCTGATGATTCTGACCGCGCTGATCTTCGTCGGCATGATGGCGATGCCGGTGGTGGTGCGGCATGTCGGCAACACGCACTATCCGCGGCTCGAAGCACGCAAGGGCGGCAGCTTTGTTGGCAGTCTGTGGATGTCGGCTTCTTCCTTCTTGGTGTTTCTGGTGCTATGGCTTGCAACCCTGCCGTTGTCGCTGTTTCCGCCGCTGACCTTCATCGTGCAGCCATTGTTGTGGGGATGGCTGACCTATCGCGTGATGGCCTACGATGCGTTGGCCGATCATGCCGATGCCGACGAAAGGCGCACGTTGCTGCGCGCGCATCGCTGGCAGCTGCTGTTAATCGGTGCGGTCACCGGCGCGCTGGGTGCGATCCCGACGCTGCTGTGGCTGGGTGGACCTCTCTCGTACATCTTCTTTCCCTTGCTGGCAGCAGTGGCGATCTGGCTCTATGTGCTGGTGTTTGTTTTTACGGGCCTGTGGTTTCAGCACTACTGCCTGGACGCACTGACCCGTCACCGCGCGCAGCGTGGTGAACTGCAGCCGGCGTCGTCTGCCGCTTCATCGCAGGAAATGCAGCCGATTGACGAATAAGGAAAACACCATGGCATTCGGACTCATCATCATCGGCGACGAAATTCTTTCCGGTCGTCGCAACGACAAGCATTTTTCCAAGGTCGTCGAACTGCTGAAGGCGCGCGGACTGTCGCTGTCGTGGGCGGAAATTGTCGGTGACGATCGCGCTCGCATCACTGCGACGCTGCAGCGCACGTTCGCGGGCAATGACATCGTCTTCAGCTGCGGCGGCATTGGCGCTACGCCGGACGACCACACGCGTCAGTGCGCCGCGGCCGCGCTTGCCGTGCCGCTGACATTGCATCCGCAGGCGAAGGAGAGGATTGAAGAACGCATGCGCGACATGGCGCGCGAGGCGAATATCGACTTGGATCCGCAGCATCCCGACAACATCAATCGCTTCAAGATGGGCGAATTCCCACTAGGCGCGGACATCATTCCGAATCCGTACAACAAGATTCCCGGCTTCTCGATCCGGCACGGCGAAGGCGCGCACCATTTCGTGCCTGGCTTCCCGGTCATGGCGTGGCCGATGATCGAATGGGTGCTCGATACGCATTACGCGCATCTGTTCCATCGGCAGCCGCATATGGAAAAGTCGGTGCTGGTCTACGGCGCGATCGAAGCACGGTTGACGCCGATGATGGAAGCGATCGAACGCGAATTCGCGGGGGTGAAAGTGTTCAGCCTGCCCAATGTCGGCGATGCGCAGACGCGGCGGCATATCGAACTGGGGGTGAAAGGCGAGCCGGCCCGGACGGAGGCCGCCTACACGCGCATGCTGCAAGAGTTGGAACATATGCAACTTGAGCTTGCTGTCCCGGTCTGATGGAGCATGAAGTTCGTGCCAAATTGGTAACGATACGCAGTATTGCAGCGCAGCAAACGATTGGCGAGCCATGACGGCGGCCCCTCAGAAAATAGGTTAATGAAGGGGCCTAACTCTCTAATTCTTTGCGTTTTTTGTGATGTTTGCTACACTGCGGCAATATTTGTACCCCACTGGAGACCGCAGATGCTGAAGGCCGCACTGGGAATGTTCCTGTCCTTATTGATCGTTTCCCATATTCCCTACGCTCAGGCGGCCGAGCCGACCGGCACTTCTGCCGACACCAAGAAAAAAGCGACGCGCCACGTCAAGCGCAAGGCGACGACCGCCGTATCGCGCCGTGGTGTTTCCACGCCCACCAGAAAGAAAGCCCGCGCGGTGCAGGAAGCTTCGCTGAACTCGCGCGAAAAACTGGTCAGGAAGGTCGCCATCGTGCACGGCAAGCGCCGTGTGGTGTATCAACGCGAAGCCCGCCCTGCAATTCCCGCCGTGCCGCCGGTCATGACCGCTGGCGATTTGGCTGGCCTCAACATGACGCGCGATGCGCTGGCGCTCGCTTCCAACGCGGCGCTCGTGATCGATGAATCCTCTTCGCAGGTGCTGTTCGAGAAGAACGCGAACATTGCCTTGCCGATTGCCTCGATCACCAAGCTGATGACCGGCATGGTGGTGGTGGAGTCGCACCAGGACATGGACGAAATCATCCAGGTGACCGATGAAGACGTCGACCGCCTCCGCTTCAGTTCCTCGCGTTTGCGCGTAGGCTCGCGTTTGACCCGCGCAAAGATGCTGCACATCGCCCTAATGAGTTCGGAAAACCGTGCGGCATCCGCACTGGGACGCAATTATCCCGGCGGACTGCCGGCCTTTGTCGCAGCGATGAATGCCAAGGCACGCGAACTCGGCATGACCAGTACGCACTATGTCGATTCCACCGGCTTATCGAGCCAGAACGTCGCCAGCGCGCATGATCTGGCCAGGTTGCTGATGGCTGCGTCGCGTCATCCGATCCTGTGCCAGTACACGACCGATACCAAGTATGTGGTGGAGCCGGGCGGCCGCTCGCTGCAGTATCAGAATTCGAATCGCCTGGTCAACAATCCCGATTGGGAAATCGGCATCCAGAAGACCGGCTTCATCAAC
>DATAHI010000006.1:0-22573 GCA_036263255.1 Oxalicibacterium sp.
CCTGTTTGCCGAAAAGGAGCGCGCGCAAGTCACGCTCGAATCGATCGCGGACGCAGTCATCACCACCGACAAGCGCGGCAACATCGAATACATGAACCGGGTCGCCGAACAGCTGACCGGTTGGAGCAAAGCCGAAGCGGAAGGCCTGCCATCCACACAGGTATTCAAGGTTATCGACAGCTATACGCGCGAACCTGTCGCCAACCCGGTCGAGCTGGTGCTGACCAAGCAAAGCGAAATCGATCTGACGCTCGACACCGTGCTGCTAAGCCGTCACGGCACCGAATACGCGGTGGAGGAATCGGCTGCACCGATTCGCGATCGCAATGGGCAAATCATTGGCGTGGTACTGGTGTTCCATGACGTCAGCGATACGCGCCAACTGGCGATCCAATTGTCTCATCAGGCAGCGCACGATCCGCTGACCGGCTTGTTCAACCGGCGCGAATTCGAACGCCGTCTTGGCCTCGCCTTGGAAGCGCTCGCCGTGCAACCGAAGCAACACGCACTTCTCTATCTTGACCTCGACCAGTTCAAGATCGTCAACGATACTTGTGGTCACAGTGCAGGCGACGAACTGCTGCGCCAGATCACCAGTCTGCTGCAACCGCTTGTGCGCGACAGCGACACGCTTGCCCGCCTGGGCGGCGACGAATTTGCCGCCCTGCTCGAGAACTGCTCGCCCGACGCGGCTGCGCGCATTGCGGAGAAATTGCGGCAAACCATTTGCAATTTCCATTTCGTCTTCCAGGAAAAAATCTTTCCGATCGGTGTCAGCATCGGCCTGGTCAACTTCAACACGAATGCCATGTCGCTGCCTGACTTGCTGGGCGCGGCCGACGCCGCCTGCTACATGGCGAAGGATGCCGGCCGCAATCGGGTGCACACCTATCGTGCCGAAGATCAAAATGCCATGCGGCAAGGAGAAGCCAAGTGGACCGAACGCATACAAAAGGCATTCGAACAAAACCGGTTCCGCTTGATGACGCGTCGGATTGTTCGCATCCGCCCAAGCAGCACGGCGGCGATCGACGAACTTCGCCTGTACATGGCTGACGACAGCGATCACCTGATTCCGACCACGGCCTTTCTGCCTGCGGCGGAACGGTATGGCCTAGTCGCGGCGATCGATCGCTGGACGATACAAACCGCGTTCGCCCACCACGCGAAGGCATGCGCACATCCGGAAACGTCGGCAACCGTGCTGATGATCCGGATTTCCGGCAATGCGCTCGATGACGAACATTTCTCCGAGTTCGTGCAAGAACAGTTCACCCGCACTCGAGTACCGCCAGCATCGATCTGCTTCTCGATTAACGAAACAACGGCCATCACGAACCTGACGCATGCGCTGCGCTTCGTGCAATCGATGAAATCTGCCGGATGCCGCTTTGCACTGGACAATTTCGGCAGCGGTATCTCGTCCTTCACTTATCTGAAGCACCTCGAAATGGATTTCGTGAAGATAGACGGTAGCTACGTACAGGGAATGGCAAAAGATCCCGTTGATCTGGCCAAGGTGGAGGCCATCCAGCGAGTCAGCAGCGCGATGGGGATAGAAGCGATTGCGCAAAACGTGGATACGCAATACGTGCTGGGCAAGTTGCGTGAGATCGGCATTCAATATGCGCAGGGCGATGCCGTGATGAAGGAACTGCCTTTCCATCCAGCAACAGATGTTTCACTCCCTGCCCTACAGCCATCGTTTAGCTAGACGTCATTAACGAAGCTGTCTTAAACAGAAAAGCAAAGTCCCGCCGGCCATCATGTGCCAAGCGGGATTTGACAGAGCGAAGGCGCCGGATTTACTTACGGGAGAACAGCACGCCTAACAATAGCCCGACACCTGCCGAAATCGTTACGGCACGCCAAGGATTCTGACGCACATAATCATCGGTGGTAATCGCGACTTCCTTGGTGCGAGCGGCGGCCACGGTCGGCACTTCCTTCGCGGCAGCAATCGCAGAATCCAGGAAAGCCATGCATTTTTTGCTCAGCTCACTGGTTTTAGCGAGCGCCTCATCCTTGGCGTTCTGCAACATCTCGTTGGTGTCTGCACTCAACTGCTTTACGTCGCTGTTGATCGTTTCGGTATCAGCCATGCTTTTTTCCTCCTATCAAGCGGATCGTTCGACATCCGCCTGCCGGCCTGCCGGCAGGCGGCTCATCATGACACCCTGTTAATGATGTGCGGCGGCGCGAGCGCGGTCACGCAGATTTTTCACCAGATCATGATTCTGCAGCACGCCTTGATACTGGCGTTCGACCACGGCACGCACATCGGGCGGCAGTTCCTTTTCCAATGCACGGCTGTAGCTCTTCTTCGCCACGTCCTCACCGCGTTCGCATTCGTTGAGGATGGCCTCGTCGTCCTTGCCCATGATGGCAGACTTGATGTCGACCCAGCGGCGGTGCAGCGTACCGCTCAGGCTGCTCTTTCTTTCCGGGCTGCCGCCGTGCGCGACTACCAATGCCTGCAGTTCCTTCGCCGCCGCTGCACAACCAGCCGCGCGCGTAAGAAAGGATTGCTTGAATTGGCTGTCACTGATGTCCTGCGCGCAGGTCTTGAATCCTTCTTCACCATCTTTGCAGGTTTCGATAAGGTCGTTCAGCGTATCGATCAGTTCGTCGTTCATAAGAATTCCTTTCAAGAGTAACCGGCTCGCTTGTAACGCCGATTGTTCCGATTCTGCATGGCTCAACAATGAGCGCCATTCCGAAGAGAAATGGTTCGCATGCAGGGCATGTCATTCACTATGCGGCAGAGCACTGCACACCTCTGTTCGACAACACACATAGCAGGCGGATTCAAGGCTCATCAACAGCGCAGTCTTCTTCCAAGGCCAAGTAATGCCAGGAAGGATGCCAGGCGACGTAGCGTTGCCAGTCGGCCAGGGCATGGTTTTGTGGAGACGGAAGTTCGCGCGCAGCCGCATGCAGCGGCAGGAAAAATACTGCAGCGATTACGCATACTGCGAGCAGAAAAAACGATATGCCGAATACCGACAAAGATTCCCGCTTCCGCGAAGGCAAGCTCTCACGCATGTTGACCTCCCCAAGATCGAAGCATCGCGATGTGCTGATAGCACCGCATGGCGAGATTGTTGTTCCATCAAGACGAACGATCTGTACGGTTCCCAACGTATCGAGCCGGCGATAGTCGTCCAACAAAAAAGGCCTTGCAATGCAAGGCCTTTCCTGGCGGCGCGCTACAGTTACAACTGCGGATTGAGTTTTTCGGTCTTTGAATACAACTTGTTCAGCGCGGAGATGTAGGCTTTGGCCGAGGCCACCACGATATCAAGGTCAGCACCGACACCGTTTACGATGCGTCCTGCCTTCGACAGGCGCATCGTCACCTCTCCCTGTGATTGCGTGCCGGTAGTGATCGCGTTCACGGAGAACAGCAGCAGCTCGGCACCGCTGTTTACCTTCGATTCGATGGCATTGACGATCGCATCGACCGGGCCATTGCCTTCTGCGCTGCAACGTTGTTCGACACCGCCGGCAGAAAACACAACTTCGGCGTTTGGCTTGGCGTGGCTCGACGAGTGCTGCGACAGCGAGACGAACTGGTAGTGCTCGCGCTCGTGCGCATGCTGTTCGTCCGAAACGAGTGCCATGATGTCTTCGTCGAAAATGTCAGCCTTGCGGTCTGCGAGTTCCTTGAAGCGCACGAAGGCGGCATCCATTTCGGCAGCCGAGTCAAGCGCGATACCGAGCTCTTCAAGGCGCTGCTTGAACGCATTGCGCCCCGACAGTTTTCCCAGCACGATCTTGTTGGCCGTCCAGCCCACGTCTTCGGCGCGCATGATTTCGTAGGTGTCGCGCGCTTTCAGAACGCCGTCCTGATGAATTCCGGAAGCATGGGCAAATGCGTTGGCCCCCACCACGGACTTGTTCGGCTGCACCGCAAAACCCGTGATCTGAGACACCAGCTTGGAAGTCGGCACGATCTGCGTCGTATCGATGGCGACATCAAGATTGAAATAATCGCGTCGTGTGCGCACTGCCATCACGATTTCTTCCAGAGCCGTATTGCCCGCCCGTTCGCCCAGCCCGTTGATCGTGCATTCGACTTGGCGTGCGCCACCAATCATCACACCGGCTAACGAGTTAGCGACCGCCATGCCGAGATCGTTGTGGCAATGTACCGACCATACCGCCTTATCGGCGTTCGGAATGCGCTCGCGCAACGTCTTCAGCATGTTGCCGTACAGTTCCGGCACGCCGTAGCCGACGGTATCAGCGAAATTGATCGTCGTTGCGCCTTCGTTGATCACGGTTTCCAGCACACGGCAGAGAAAGTCGATATCCGAACGGCTGCCGTCTTCCGGACTGAATTCGATATCGTCGGTAAAGCGGCGCGCGAATCGGACAGCAAGCTTCGCCTGCTCCAGTACCTGCTCGGGCGTCATCCGCAGCTTCTTCTGCATATGCAGCGGTGATGTCGCAATAAAGGTATGAATGCGCTTGCGTGCAGCAGGTGCCAGTGCGTCGGCGGCGCGCTGGATATCCATGTCGTTGGCGCGCGAAAGCGAACAGACGGTTGCATCCTTGACGAGGCCGGCGATCGCCTGGATCGCCTCAAAATCGCCCTGCGAAGCTGCCGCAAAACCGGCTTCGATGACATCGACCTTCAGCCGCTCGAGCTGGCGTGCGATGCGGATCTTTTCATCCTTGGTCATCGATGCGCCGGGCGACTGCTCGCCATCGCGCAGCGTGGTATCGAAAATGATGAGGCGGTTGGAATCGGCGGCCATATGTCCTCCTTGAGCGTTCTTCGATGATCGATTATCGCCGCGATTGCGCGCCAGCGCGGAAGGCTACGCGCTCAATGATCCTCGTGATCCATCTCCGTCTGCACAATGCTGACCGGCCTGCCCTTGGCACGACGCCAGAAGTACACGACATAGCCAGACAAGCCATACAGCACGAACAAGCCGAATAGCACTTTCGGCGGATCGCCGGCGATTGCGACGAAGGCCAGCACGATCAGGAAGATCGCAATGAAAGGCACCGACTTGCGATAGTTGATGTCCTTGAAGCTGTAAAACGGCACATTGGTCACCATGGTGAGGCCCGCATACAAGGTAATGACCCAGCCGGCCCAACTCAGATTGACGCCTGGATAGCCGAGGTCCTGCATCAGCCAGATGAAGCCGGCGACGAGCGCCGCTGCGGCAGGACTTGGCAAGCCCTGGAAATAACGCTTGTCCACTACGCCGATATTGGTATTGAAGCGCGCCAAGCGCAGCGCGCCGCCTGCGCAATAAACAAAGGCGGCCAGCCAGCCGAGCTTGCCCAAATCCTGCAAGGCCCATACGTACATCACGAGCGCCGGCGCCGCGCCGAAAGAGACCATGTCAGCCAGACTGTCGTACTGGGCGCCGAACTCGCTTTGCGTATGCGTCAGCCGTGCAACCCGGCCGTCAATCGAGTCCAGCAGCATCGCGGCAAAAATCGCAACGGCCGCATAGTCGAACTTCTGGCTCATCGCCATCACGATCGCATAAAAGCCGCAGAACAGCCCCGCAGTGGTAAAGGCATTGGGCAGCAGATAGATGCCGCGGTGGCGGCGTGCGGGGAAATGCTCTTCGTCATCGTGGTCGTTGCGATCGGCTTGTTCGTTCCGCTGCAATTGTTTACCGCGCGCCAGCCTCCCCAGCGGGCGGACACGGGAAAATACGGTGGAATTCTTTGCTTTACGTCGGTTGAGGCCTGGCATTCTGTTTCCGCTTTTTTGTCGGTTTTAATGGAGAAACGGCAAGCACGTAGTGTAGCAGACGGGCCTTGGAGGCTTTTTCCCTTTCCTGCGAAAACTGTCGAAACAAAAAAACGGCGCGGATGAGTCATCCTGCGCCGTCCACAGTCGTTCCGCTAGCACGCCCTGGCTTGCGGTGCCACCTACTTGAATCGCACCTTACCAACTACGCGCATATCGAGCGTCGTCTCGCCCGGTTCAAAACTCGGCTCTTCCACCGGCGCCGCTTCGGCCATTGCCGCACGCATGGCTTTCGGTGCGGCGAAATCCTGCTGCGCGTAATTGCCTGAACCCTCGAAATCCACGGTTTCCAACAGGGAATCGGCCGGATTGCGCCCCATCGCCTTCGCAATCGATGCAATGCGTTCGCTCAAATTCTTATACGTCGCATCGATACGCTGTGCATCCATCTTTTTCGCCGTCGCGTCGCTCAAGCCGAAGCGTAATCCGTTCAGTGCCAATACTCGCTGCGCGGCAGCGACGGTCTTCGGCAGATTCTGTAGATTGCCCGTTTTCATTTCCAGATACTGGCCCACGCGCCAGCCGCTGGGCTGACGCAGCTTGCCATTCGTGCGCGGCTGCGGTTGTTCTTCGGGATATACGGGGTAGGTGTAGTAGCCACGTGTCGTCAAGATGGCCTGCGGATCTTCCCGCTTCAGGATTTCCATTCCCTGCTTCATCTTCTGATTCACGCGAGAAGCCGCTGCTGCCTTGTCCCGGTCCTGTTCTTCAATCATGAAAGTCAGGTTGGCTTCATCATTCGCATGTTTCACTTCGCCGCTGGCGGGCACGATCACCAAGGTACCGGCCGTTTGCACACTTTGCGCCATAGCAAAACCGCTTCCCAACAAGCCCAAACAGATCAAAAGTTTTTTCAGTATTCGCATCGTGTCCCTCCATATCATGTGACGAAATGTTTGATCAATGTGCCAGAGTTTGGCTCTTTCAAGCAAGGGCACGGATACGTATGTTTGTTACCAAATGAAAAGGCTGCGTTTCGGATGCACTTAGTCCCTCGACTGCTCGCCCAGCTTGTTCTTCACAATCCAAGACACGAGAAAACGATAAAAAAGCCACGCAAGTGCGTGGCTTTTTAGCTGAACACGGTATGCGCCCGCAGGCGCATACCGCTGATGCCCTTCACTAAAACAGGGATTAGTTCTTCGATTGATCGACCAGCTTGTTCTTTGCAATCCAAGGCACATGAGAGCGTAAAAAAGCCGCATCTGCATGCGGCTTTTAGCTCGAGCGCGATATTCGCTTGCAAGCGAATATCGCATGATGCCTTACCTTGACAAGGCATTAGTTCTTCGATTGATCAACCAATTTGTTCTTGGCAATCCAAGGCATCATCGCACGCAGCTTCGCACCAACCTGTTCGATCTGGTGTTCTGCGTTCAGGCGACGGCGGGAAATCAGGGTCGGTGCGCCGGCCTTGTTTTCCAGGATGAAGCTCTTCGCGTATTCGCCGGTCTGGATGTCCTTCAGGACCTGCTTCATGACCTTCTTGGTATCTTCGGTCACGACGCGCGGGCCGGTGACGTATTCGCCGTATTCCGCGTTGTTCGAGATCGAGTAGTTCATGTTGGCGATGCCGCCTTCATAGATCAGGTCGACGATCAGTTTCAGTTCGTGCAGGCATTCGAAGTACGCCATCTCAGGCGCGTAGCCAGCTTCCACCAGCGTTTCGAAACCGGCCTTGATCAGTTCGACCGCACCACCGCACAGAACGGCTTGTTCGCCGAACAGGTCGGTTTCGGTCTCTTCACGGAAGTTGGTTTCGATGATGCCGGCACGGCCGCCGCCGTTGGCCATTGCGTACGACAGCGCGATGTCGCGTGCGACACCGGATTTGTCCTGGTACACAGCGATCAGATGCGGCACGCCGCCGCCTTGCGCATAGGTACCGCGTACGGTGTGGCCAGGTGCCTTCGGTGCGATCATGATGACGTCGAGGTCGGCGCGCGGCACGACTTGACCGTAGTGCACGTTAAAGCCGTGTGCGAATGCCAGGACAGCGCCTTGCTTGGCGTTCGGCTCGACGTTTTCCTTGTAGACCTGGGCGATGTTCTCGTCCGGCAGCAGGATCATAATGACGTCGGCGCCTTTGACGGCTTCGTTCACTTCCGCGACCTTCAGGCCGGCTTTTGCAACCTTGTCCCAGGAAGCACCGCCCTTGCGCAGGCCGACGGTCACTTTGACGCCGGAATCGCTCAGGTTTTGTGCGTGTGCGTGGCCTTGGGAACCGTAACCGATGATGGCGACGTTCTTACCTTTGATCAGCGACAGATCACAATCTTTATCGTAAAAAACTTTCATGATGTTCCTAATGATGTTGTGGGAGTTTGAATTGCTTAAATCTTGAGGATGCGTTCGCCGCGGCCGATGCCGGAACCGCCGGTACGCACGGTTTCCAGGATCGCAGTGCGGTCGATCGAATCGATGAATGCATCGAGCTTCGCCTTGTTGCCGGTTAGTTCGATCGTGTAGGTCTTGTCGGTGACGTCGATGATGCGGCCGCGGAAGATGTCGGCAGTGCGCTTGATCTCTTCACGTTCCTTGCCGACCGCACGAATCTTGATCAGCATCAGTTCACGTTCGATGAAGGCACCTTCGGTCAGGTCGACGACCTTGACCACTTCGATCAAGCGGTTCAGATGCTTGGTAATCTGCTCGATCACGTCGTCCGAACCGGTGGTGACGATCGTCATGCGCGACAGCGTTGCGTCTTCCGTCGGCGCGACAGTCAGCGTCTCGATGTTGTAGGCACGTGCAGAAAACAGGCCCACTACACGTGACAAGGCACCGGCTTCGTTTTCCAGCAATACAGAAATGATGTGACGCATTACAGTTCCTCCGAGCCCAGCAGCATTTCAGTCAAGCCCTTGCCTGCCTTGACCATCGGCCAGACGTTCTCGGTTTGATCCGTAATGATGTTCATGAATACAAGGCGATCCTTCATGCCGAAGGCTTCGCGCATCGCGCCGTCAAGGTCTTGAGGTTTGTCGACCGTCATACCGACATGACCATAGGACTCCACCAGCTTGTCGAAATCTGGCAGCGAATCCATGTAGGACTCGGAATAGCGCGAACCGTATTCGAGTTGCTGCCACTGACGAACCATGCCGAGGAAGCGGTTATTCAACAGGATGATCTTTGGCGTAAGGTGATACTGTTTGCACGTCGCCAGTTCCTGGATGCACATCTGGATCGATGCTTCGCCGGTGATGCAGGCGACGGTTGCATCCGGATTGGCCTTCTGCACGCCCATCGCGTAAGGCAGACCGACACCCATCGTGCCGAGACCGCCCGAGTTGATCCAGCGGCGTGGCTTGTCGAACGGATAGTATTGCGCGGCCCACATCTGGTGCTGGCCGACGTCGGAAGTGATAAAGGCATCGCCCTTGGTGACTTCCCAGACCTTCTGGATCACCGATTGCGGCTTGATCACTTCGGTCGATGGCGTGTACTTCAGGCACTCGCGCTTGCGCCATTCATTGATCTGCTTCCACCAGTCGGACAACGCGGCGGTATTCGGTTTGCTGTCGGCAGCATCGAGCTGCGCCAGCAATTCCTGCAGCACTTCCTTGACGTTGCCGACGATCGGAATGTCGACCTTCACGCGCTTCGAGATCGACGATGGATCGATGTCGATGTGAATGATTTTGCGCGGCGTCGACGAGAAGTGTTTCGGATTGCCGATCACGCGGTCATCGAAACGTGCTCCGATGGCAATCATCACGTCCGAATGCTGCATCGCCATGTTGGCTTCGTAGGTGCCATGCATACCCGGCATGCCGACGAACTTGTCGCTGCTGGCACGGTAACCGCCCAGACCCATCAGCGTGTTGGTGCAGGGATAACCGAGCTTGTCGACCAGACGGTTCACTTCGTCCGAAGCGTTCGCCAGAATGACGCCGCCACCGGTGTAGATCATCGGACGCTCGGCCTGCAGCAACAGCTGCACTGCCTTGCGGATCTGGCCTGCGTGGCCTTTGTCGACCGGTTTGTACGAGCGCATTTCGACTTCCTTCGGATATTCGAAGGTCGTCTTATGCATCGTGATGTCTTTCGGAATGTCGATCAGGACCGGCCCGGGGCGGCCGGTGGTCGCGATGAAGAACGCTTTCTTCATCGTCGCTGCTAGATCCTTGACATCCTTGACGAGAAAATTGTGTTTGACGCACGGACGCGTGATGCCGACCGTATCGCACTCCTGGAATGCGTCGAGGCCGATTGCATGCGATGGCACCTGGCCCGAGATCACGATCATCGGGATCGAGTCCATGTAGGCAGTCGCAAGACCCGTAACGGCATTGGTCACGCCTGGTCCGGAGGTCACGATGCAGACGCCGACTTTATTGGAGCTGCGCGAATACGCATCCGCAGCATGCACGGCCGCCTGTTCGTGGCGCACGAGAATATGCTGGAATTTGCTGTGGCTGAAAATTGCGTCGTAGATGTACAGTACGGCGCCGCCTGGATAGCCGAACACGTGTTCGACGCCTTCTTCGGCGAGACAGCGAACGACGATCTCTGCGCCGGTCAGCTCTTCGCCGACCGCCTGGCTTGTTTCTGAGGTCATGCTTAACGTCCTTTCAAGGTCCATTGGAAATTGATCGGATGCTCTCTCCTGTGAGCCCGCATGATGCTTCAGTACTGGGGCGTCCCTTTTTTGTGCGGTCACGCTGATTCTTCACACACCTGTGGGTGTGCTGCAAACCAGTGCTTAACGCGACTCGTTCGGCCGGAGTTTCTGAGGCAGTGCTGCGGAGATCTCGCGCTTGTGGCGCGGGTTAGAGCAAACAGCTTCTGAGTAAAGCGCGTCTTTTACGGGGCTGCGTGATGGGCGGCGCGCAAAAGACCATGGAGCCTCTTTGAATTGCAAAGAGGGAACGATACGTTAATGCGTTGCACAATTTTGGTCAAGTCCAATCACGGCAAAATCCGTTTTAAATCAAGGATTTTTGGCAAAAATTGCGGGAAAGGAGGCTTTTTTGCTAGCATGCCTGCTATTTTGAAATCGCGGCGCCGCCGGCTGCCGTCATCGCAACGACCGGGCAGCACCTAATGCTGCATTGAATGGCAACTGATCAAGAACTCTCGGATTTTCTGGAAAGCGTCGAACGTCGCGCGTTCAAGCAGGCCGTCTACGCTGTCCGCAAGGAAGAAGCGGCGCTCGATATTGTGCAGGATGCAATGATCAAGCTCGCTGAACGCTATGGCGACAAGCCAGCTGCGGAATTGCCGATGCTGTTCCAGCGCATTCTGCAAAATACGATCCACGACTACTTCCGGCGCGAGAAGGTACGCAGCTCGTGGGTCAGCCTGTTTTCCAGCTTTGGCAACAAGCATGAAGACCAGGAGAATTTCGACGCGATGGATCTGGTCGAAGCAGAGGAAGGCAGTTACGGCGCCGAATCGGGGCTGGCCAGACTGGAACGCAAGCAGGTCCTCGACATCATCGAGCACGAGATCGAAAACCTCCCTGCCCGTCAACGGGAAGCCTTCCTGATGCGTTATTGGCAGGACTTGAATGTATCGGAAACGGCGATTGCAATGGGCTGCTCCGAAGGAAGCGTCAAGACCCATTGTTCACGCGCCACCCACGCCTTGGCCCAGGCACTGAGGGCCAAAGGAATTTATCTATGAACACCAAAGAACTGGCTTTTGCCTACAAAGTGCGGCACGCGCTGGATGAAAACGTGCAGGATATTCCTGCTTCGACCAGCGAACGTCTGCTAAACGCGCGAAAACTTGCACTGTCTCGTAAAAAGCAACATGTCGCGGAACATGCTGTTGCACCGCGCGCGGCCCTGTCCGGGACATCTTCATCCTTCTTCTCTGAGCATCCTGTCGGCGCCTGGCTCGGCCGCGTCAGTTCTGTCATCCCACTGATCGTGCTGGTACTGGGTCTGGTCAGTCTCCATCAAGCGGAAAAGCGGCAACAGCTGATGGAAGCCGCATCGATCGATGCGGAAGTGCTGACCGATGAACTGCCTTTGTCCGCATATCTGGATCACGGCTTCGATGCCTACCTTGCCAAGGAAGCGAACTAGGCATGATTGCCAAGCTTGTCTCTGGCGCCGCCGTATCACGCGTGCAAAAAACTGTCGGCCTCGCAATTCTGGCAATCGTCATCGGAACGGTCGTCGTCCATGCAGCGAATGACACTGGTGCACCTCTCGCCATGGCGCCGCATTCCTCGGCACCTGCGCCAGCGGGGCCGACCGCTGCTGCTCCTGCCAAGCCGGTAGCAAAACATGCCGCATCCACTGCTCACGCGAAACCGTATTGGAACGATCTGAATCCAGCCCAACAGGCCGCGCTGGCGCCGTTGCAGCCGGAATGGAACAAGATGGACGGTTTCCGCAAGGAAAAATGGCTGGAACTGGCAAACAAGTATCAAAAAATGTCGCCAACCGAACAGGCGCGCATGCAGGAGCGCATGCGCGATTGGGTCAGCCTGTCCCCGGAGCAGCGCCGTCAGGCGCGCCAGAACTATAGCCGCGTGAAAAAACTACCGCCCGAGCAGCGTTCTGCGCAATGGGAGCAATATCAGCAACTGCCGGAAGAGAAGAAGAAGCAGCTCGCGGCGACTGCCTCCACCAAACGGCAGATCGTGAATCCGCCGCTGCTGCACAACAAGGCAACGCAACTCAAGCCAACCAGCAAACCGATTCCCGCCAAGCAGCCGCTTCCGACTCCAGAAGGCATTCAACCCTCCCCGTTGCCACAGGCACAGGTAGCGCCAACGACGCCGGCACCGGCCGCGCCTACCCTGCCGGATTACCCCTGAGGCGGCATGACGTTTTCCACCGATGTGCCAAGCATCAAGCGCCGCCTCACGGTCATGTTGTACGAAGGCGTGCTGCTGTTCGGCGTGCTGATGATCGCAGGTCTGCTGTTCGGTGTCCTGTTCCAGCAACGTAATGCGCTATATCTTCGGCATGCGCTGCAAATCTCGCTGTTCGCGGTACTCGGCATGTACTTCGTTTGGTTCTGGATACGAAGCGGCCAGACGCTACCGATGAAAACCTGGCGTATGCGCATTGTGACGTTGCAGGGCCGCCCGCCAGGAATCAAGCGCGCCGCGATGCGTTATGTGCTTGCATGGTGCTGGTTCCTGCCCGGGCTGCTGCTGGCATGGGCGCTCGATACGCACGGCTGGACTGCCGTCTGCATCGTTGTCGCCAACGTGCTCGCGTGGGCATTGACTGCTCGCGTTCATCCGAGCCGGCAATTCCTGCACGACCGCATCGCCGGTACGCAGATCGTCAATGTCGCAAAGGCCTGAATACGCCACTCCTTTCGCCGTTCATCTCATGAAATCTCTCTGCGTGTACTGTGGCTCTTCCTTCGGCAACAGCTCGTCCTATGCAGAAGCAGCACGTGCGCTGGCAACCGAAATGGTCAAACAGAACATCGGCCTGGTCTATGGCGGTGGCAAGGTCGGTTTGATGGGCGTGATTGCGGACGAGGTATTGGCGCTGGGCGGCAAGGCAGTTGGCGTTATTCCGCAAGCCTTGTTCGACAAGGAAGTCGGCCACAGCGGATTAAGCGAGCTGCACGTGGTGCAGACCATGCACGAGCGCAAGGCGCTGATGGCCGAACTGGCTGACGGCTTTGCAGCGCTGCCCGGCGGCATTGGCACGCTCGAAGAACTGTTCGAGATCCTGACCTGGGCGCAACTTGGCTTTCACCAGAAGCCGGTCGGCGTATTGAATGTCGAAGGCTTTTACGACGGCTTGATCGCGTTCCTTCAGGTACAGGTGAAGCAGGGTTTCGTGAGAGATCAGCAAGCCGCGCTGCTGCTGCATGAAGACACCGCACCGGCCCTGATCGCCCGCATGCAAGCCTATGTCCCGCAACAAAGCACCAAGCTGCGCGATGCGCTGGCGGCGCAGCAGCTGTTCAAATAACTGCTGCGCGAGATAGACGATTAAGCGTCCAGCGCCAGCCGGAAGTCCTCGACCAAATCGTCGGTATCCTCGATGCCGACCGATACCCGGATCAGCGATTCGGCGATCCCCATGCTGGCGCGGCGCTCCTGCCCCATCTCATAGAAGATCGTGTGCGCTACCGGAATCACCAGTGTGCGCGTATCGCCTAGGTTGCTCGCCGACACCGCAATGTGCAGGCGATTCAGATAGTCGAAGCAATCGATGCCTTCCTTTAATTCGAAGCTGAACAGACTGCCGTAGGCGCGGAACAGTTCTGTCGAAATCGCGTGCTGCGGATGTGATTTCAAACCCGGGTAGTAGACAGCGGCGACACGCTCGTCCGCTTCCAGCATCCGTGCAACAGCCAGGGCATTTGCACATTCACGCTCCATCCGCAGTGCCATCGTTTCGGCACCGACGGCAAGATGATGCGCGGCTTCCGGTCCCAGCGATGCGCCGAAATCGCGTAGCGCCTTGGCGCGAATTTGCGCCATGCCCCATTGCGAGGCCGGGTAACGTTTGTAAGTGTCGAGAATGTTCGGATAGCGTGCCCAGTCGTACACGCCGGTATCGGTCAAGGCGCCACCCAGTGCATTGCCGTGTCCGCCGATCGACTTGGTCAGCGCATTGATCACGATGCCGGCACCGACTGTCTTCGGACGGAACAGGTAAGGCGAAGTCATCGTGTTGTCGACCACGTACAAAATGCCGCGCTCCGCGCACAGCTTGCCGATGCGCGTGAGATCGGCCACCTGAGTGCGCGGGTTGGCGATCGTCTCGACGAACACCAGGCGGGTTGCAGGCGTAATGGCGGCTTCCACGTTCATCACATCAGTCGCATCGACCATCGCCACATCGATGCCTTGCAGGCTGGCGGTCTGCCACAGACTGTTCGTATTGCCGAACAAAAAGGAGGACGAAACCACATGATCGCCCTCGCGCAGCAAGGCTTGCACGACTGCGCCGATCGCTGCCATGCCGGTCGCAAAGCAGATTGTCGAGCGGCCATCTTCCATCAGCGTCACCTTGTCTTCCAGCGCGGAGACGGTGGGATTGCCCTGACGGCCGTAGCGATAGCCGGGCGCCTTTCCCTGGAATACCGTCGCCAGCTCACGCGCATCTTCGTAGCCGAAGGTCACCGAGGTGTGAATAGGCTTGTGCAACGAGCCGTGTTCAACAGGCTTGCGTCGATCGCTGTGCAGGGTCGTGGTAGTGAAGCCGTATTTTTTTTGTTGGTTCATGATCGTCAAGAAAAAATGCCTGATTGCACACGCGCGCAATCAG
This sequence comes from Oxalicibacterium sp., assembly GCA_036263255.1. Classification (GTDB taxonomy): domain Bacteria; phylum Pseudomonadota; class Gammaproteobacteria; order Burkholderiales; family Burkholderiaceae_D; genus Oxalicibacterium. The sequence goes on from DATAHI010000006.1 coordinate 14,992, forward strand.
GCATGGATTGAAGCGGCGGCGAACGCTTAGTCGACTTGTGCCAGGTTCAGATTCAATTGCGAACGCACGATGTCTTCCGGCTGGCCCTTCATATTGTGACGCGCAAATTCGATGCGATCCAGATAATCGCGCGAAATGTCGCCGGTCACGTAGATGCCGTCAAAGCAGGAGGCTTCCAGACTCTTCAGCGCCGGATTGACGTCGGCGATCGAACGCTTCAGCGCGTCCAGGTCCTGATAGACCAATGCATCGGCGGTGATTTCGCGGCAGACTTCCTCGTCCGTGCGGCCGTAGGCGATCAATTCGGAACGCGTCGGCATATCGATGCCGTATACGTTCGGATATTTGACCGGTGGTGCGGCCGACGCGAACATCACTTTCTTCGCGCCCGATTCGCGCGCCATCTGCACGATCTCGCGGCTGGTGGTGCCACGCACGATGGAGTCGTCGACCAGCAGCACGTTCTTGCCCTTGAATTCGGAACCGATCGCGTTGAGCTTCTGGCGCACCGACTTGCGACGCGTACCCTGGCCCGGCATGATGAAGGTGCGGCCGATGTAGCGATTCTTGATGAAGCCTTCGCGATACTCGATACCGAGTTTCAGCGCCAGCTCCATTGCCGCCGGACGAGAAGAATCCGGAATCGGCATCACGACATCGATATCGCCGAGCGGAATCTCGCGCTTGACCTTCTCCGCCAGATATTCGCCCATCTTCAAACGGGTTGCATAGACCGATGCGCCATCGATGATCGAATCCGGGCGAGCAAAATACACGTATTCGAATGCGCAGGGATTGAGCGATGGGTTCTCGGCGCATTGCTGATTGTAGAGCTTGCCATCGGTATCGATGAAGATCGCCTCGCCCGGCAGCACGTCGCGCAGGAAGCGGAAACCCAAGCCTTCGAGTGCCACCGATTCGCTGGCGACCAGGTATTCCGGTCCCTTGTCGGTTTCGTTGAACCCGATACACAGCGGACGAATGCCCCAGGGATCGCGGAAAGCCAGCAAGCCATGGCCGGCGATCTGCGCCGTCACTGCATACGAGCCGCGCACGCGCTTGTGCAGTACCGACACCGCCTTGAACAACGCAGCAGGGTCGAGCGAATAGCCAGTCGTGGCTTCCTGGATTTCGTGTGCCAGCACGTTCAGGAGCACTTCCGAATCCGAGGTCGTATTGATGTGGCGGCGATCGTTCTTGAACATCTCGATCTTCAACTGTTCCCAGTTGGTCAGATTGCCGTTGTGCGCCATGATGATGCCGAACGGTGCGTTCACGTAGAACGGTTGCGCTTCCTCTTCGCTGGACGAACCGGCGGTCGGATAACGGACTTGGCCGACCCCGGCATTGCCAGGCAGCGAGCGCATGTTACGGGTGCGGAACACGTCCCTCACCAAGCCATTGGCCTTGTGCATCGCAAAGGCCTGGCCGCTGTCGGTAGCAATCCCCGCGGCATCCTGGCCACGATGTTGCAGAAGCAGCAAGGCATCGTAAATGAGTTGATTGACGGGGGTGTGAGAGACAACGCCGATAACGCCACACATGGTGGACTCCTCAACAAAAACAACAAATCAAAACTGCAATGTCTAAAACTGCACGCGTTGCGCAAACTCGCCCGGCAACATCGGCAGTATCGCGCGCGCCGCGCTTTCCGCCAGCGGACTGAGCATCGCATTCTTCCAGAACGCTTGCTGCGGAACGCTCGTCATACCGCACAACAGTACAGCAGCCAGGATGATTACCAGTCCTCGCGCCAGGCCGAACAAACTGCCCAGACCACGATCCGCCAGCGTCAATCCTGTCGCCTTGACAACAGCATCCAGCGTCATCGACAGCAACCCTACCAATATGCGGACGCCGATGAATAAGACAACAAAGGCAACCAATAACCGCGTCGTCGTACCGGGGACCAAATTGCCCAGCATGGGGGCCAGCGCCTCGCTGTACGCGTTCGCAACCACGAATGCGACGACCCAGCCTACCAGCGAGAGCACTTCCTTGATTAGGCCCCGCAAGGTGCCGATCAACACCGAGCACACTAGTACGAACAACACCAGATAATCGAAAATCGTCACGACGGTCTGGAAAGCTGCGTCACGCGTGCATCAGGCCGGCACAAGCTTGCCGCTCAGCCCGATCTTGTTCAGCTTCGCGCGCGCCTTTTCGGCTTCCGTATCGTTGGCAAACGGGCCAAGACGTACGCGGATACGGTCCCCGGATTGCGTCGCCACTTTCTGTGTGTACGACTTCAGTCCGGCGCTCTGCAATTTCTTCTGCAATTCTCTGACTTTTTCCTCGGTCGCGAGAGCTGCCACTTGCACGGCGACTTTGCCCGATGGCTTGGCAACCGTTGTATTCGCGCTCGCTGGCGTCTTGCCTTCAAGGATGGCGCGTGCACGCGCGGTGTCCCCATCAGCCCGGCTTGGAGAAGCTGTGGTCGATTTTGGTTCTGGTATTTCGGCCTTCGCGACAGGGGTCGGCTTTTTTTCCGCTTCGTGCGGTTTGGCCTGGCTCGCGCTGCTGCTCGTGCTTGCTACAGAGGCGGTGGCAGGCGTTGTATCGGGAGAAGGTTTTGCCGGCGTTTCCGTTGCCGCCTGTTTGGCAGCAGGCTGCACGATTTCCTCGTTTGGTTCGAGCGAATCGGCTGCCGGTTCCTGGCTCTTCTTGCCGGTGTCCGGTTTCGCAGCGGCGAGTGGCGCAGCGCCATCTCTGGAAGGAATTTGGATCGCGATGTCGTCGGACAGCGGCTTCGGTTCGGAATCGAGGATCATCGGCAAACCGATCACGGCTGCCAGCACCAGCGCAATTGCACCGATCAAGCGACGGCGCGCGCGTTTCTTTTCCGGCAAGACTGGATCGACCGGCTCGTCACGTTTTGCGCTCTGACGGCGCTTACGCGCCGGTTTTTCTTCGTCCGCCAATGAATAAAACTCATTGTTACCGGCGGCTGGTTCCTGCTTGTTTTTGCGAAAACCGGAGAGCAAGCTCATACGATAGATTTTGATATACGTCAGTGATGTTCGGCGTCGCGGTATTCCATCACACCGGCGACCGTCAGGAACGATCCGAAGACCGCAATTCTATCATTTTCACCCGCAAGGCTCAGCGCCTTTGCAAAAGCTTCTGCCGGCGAGGCGAAGCTTTGCACACTGTGTTCCGCATTCGCCACATTTAGCGTTTCACCATAGGCCGCGCGCAACTTTTGCACAATCTCTTCTGCTTTCGCCGCACGCGGCAACGGCAGGTCGGTCACGCACCAATGATCGACATGCGGTTTCAAATGCGCGATCACACCATCGATATCTTTGTCCTGCATGGCGCCGAACACCGCGTAGGTATAGGGATGGAAGCCCATGTTGCCGAGATTCTGCGCCAGCACCGCCGCGGCATGCGGATTGTGCGCGACGTCGAGAATGACGGTCGGACGTCCGGGCAGGACCTGAAAGCGTCCGGGCAGCTCGACCATGGCAAGACCGTTGCGAACATCCTGCGCGCTGACCGGCAGTTGCATGCGCAGCGCTTCCAGCGCAGCCAGCACGGCGGATGCATTCAGCAACTGATTGGCGCCACGCAGCGCCGGATACGCCAGCGCATTACGGCGCTGTCCACGTGCATTGAAGCTCCACTGCTGCGAGTCGCCCTGGTAATTGAAATCACGGCCGAACAACCACAGATCCGCGCCGATTGCTTCGGCATGCTGCACCAATGACTGCGGCGGCACTGGGTCGGCACAAATGGCCGTCCTGCCCTTGCGGTAAATGCCTGCCTTTTCGAAGCCAATCTTTTCGCGCGTATCGCCCAGGTATTCCATGTGGTCGAGATCGACGCTGGTCACGATCGCAACATCCGCATCCATCACATTGACTGCATCGAGCCTGCCACCCAGGCCGACTTCGAAGATCACGGCATCCGGACGCGCCTCGGCAAACAGCTGTATCGCGGCGAGCGTGGTGAATTCGAAGTACGACAGCGAGACATCGCCGCGCGCCGTTTCGATCTTGTTGAAGCTGTCGACCAGCGCTTGATCGCTCGCCTCCACACCATTGATGCGCATACGCTCGTTGAAGCGCAACAGGTGCGGCGAAGTGTAAAGGCCCACGCGGTAACCGGCCTGCAGCAGGATCGATTCCAGCATGGCGCAGGTCGAGCCCTTGCCGTTAGTGCCGCCGACGATGATGATCGGGCAATCGAGCTGCAGCTGCATCGCTTGCTTGACCGCCCGCACCCGCTCCAGGCCCATGTCGATCGCTTTCGGATGCGCGGTTTCGAGATGATGTAGCCAGTCGTTCAGCGTGGTCGGGAGCGTGCTCATGCTGCAGTATGAAAAAGATGAAAAGGTATTGGAGCAAATAAAAAGCCCGAACCGTTCAAGGTTCGGGCTTGTCGTCTTTGCATGCGGATCAGGCCAGTACTTCCGCCGGCTGGTTTTGCAACAGCGCCAACAGGCGCGCCAGTTCTTCGCGCATCTTGCGGCGGTCGATGATCATGTCGATCGCGCCCTTCTGCAGCAGGAATTCAGCACGCTGGAAACCTTCCGGCAGCTTCTCGCGCACGGTGTTCTCGATCACACGCGGGCCGGCAAAGCCGACCAGCGCCTTCGGTTCGGCGATCACGACGTCGCCGAGAAACGCGAAGGAAGCGGAGACGCCGCCCATGGTTGGATCGGTCAGCACCGAGATGAACGGCAGTTTCTTTTCCGCCAGCTTGGTCAGCATCGCAGTGGTTTTAGCCATCTGCATCAGCGACAGCAGGCCTTCCTGCATGCGAGCGCCGCCGGTGGCGGTAATGCAGATGAACGGCACTTTCTGCTCGAGCGCGGTCTGCGCGCCACGGGCGAAACGTTCGCCGACGACGGAGCCCATCGAGCCGCCCATGAATTCGAATTCAAAGCAGGCGACTACGACCGGCAGCGACATGATCGCGCCGCCCATCACGATCAGCGCGTCTGTTTCGCCAGTGGCCTCCAGCGCGGATTTCAAGCGATCCGGATATTTCTTGCTGTCCTTGAATTTCAGCGTATCGACCGGCAATACTTCTTGCCCAATGTCGTAACGGCCGCCGGCGTCAAGCAAGGCATCGAGCCGTTCACGCGCACTGATACGCATATGATGGCTGCACTTCGGGCAAACGTGGATGTTGGATTCCAGGTCGGTGCGATACAGCACGGATTCGCAGGACGGGCATTTGACCCACAGGCCTTCCGGCACCGATTTGCGCTGCGCGCCTTCGGCGCGTTGAATACGCGGGGGGAGCAGTTTTTCTAGCCAGCTCATGGTGACCTCATTGTTTCAAGTTGCGGCATTGTACCGTTTGCACGGCGCTTCGCCACAATTACGTAATAAGTTGCCTGGATTGCATCATTCAGCAATCTGCTGATCTTATTCGTCCAGCGCCTTGCGGATACCGGCGACAAAATCGCGCACGGCATCCACAGCCCGTTCGCGCGGCGTATTTTCCAGTTCCTGGATGATGCGGCTGCCAATGACGACCGCGTCCGATACGGCAGCAACCGTTTTCGCCGTCGCCGCGTCGCGAATGCCGAAACCGACACCGATCGGCAGCTTCACATGCTTGCGGATCGCTGCGATGCGCTGCGCGACTTCTTGCGTATCGATGTGCGCAGCACCAGTCACGCCTTTCAGCGAGACGTAATAACTGAAGCCGCTGCCGTAAGCCGCAACCTGCTTGATGCGTTCCTCGGTGGAGGTCGGCGCCAGCAGGAAGATCGCATCCATATCGTTGGCTTTCAACAGCGCTGCAAATTCCTCGCACTCCTCCGGCGGATAATCGACCACGATGGTGCCGTCGACGCCGGCCTCCTTCGCCGCTTGGACGAAGGCCTCCTGTCCCATGCGCTCGATCGGATTCGCGTAGCCCATCAGCACGATCGGTGTGTTCGCATCGGTCTTGCGAAATTCGCGGACGTAAGCCAGTACGTCTTTGATACCGATGTTGAATTTCAGCGCTCGCTCGCAGGCGCGCTGGATCACCGGCCCTTCAGCCATCGGATCGGAAAACGGTACGCCGAGCTCCAGAATGTCCGCGCCACCTTCCACCAGCGCGTGCATCAGTGGCACCGTCAGCTCAGGTGCCGGATCCCCGGCCGTGATGAAGGGGATCAGTCCCTTTTTGTTCTTTGCCGACAGCGCGGACAAGGTGGCTTGAATTCTGGACATCTTGATTCTTGTGTTGTTAGGTATGGCACGACGGATCGCGCAAAAAAATAAAAGACGGCAATGGATGCACCATCGCCGCAGATGCATCAACCGAAATGCAAACCCATGCGTTGTGCAACCGTATGCATGTCCTTGTCGCCGCGGCCGGACAAGTTGGCCAGCACAACCTTGTCCTTCGGCAGCGTCGCCGCCAGCTTGGCGGCATAGCTCAGCGCATGGCTCGATTCGAGCGCCGGGATGATGCCTTCCAGATGGCAGCAATCGTGGAAAGCCTGCAAGGCTTCTTCATCGGTCACCGAAACGTATTGCGCGCGACCAGAGTCCTTCAGCCATGCGTGTTCGGGGCCCACGCCCGGATAGTCGAGGCCGGCAGAGACCGAATGCGTTTCGATAATCTGGCCATTTGCGTCTTGCAGCAGGTAGGTACGGTTGCCGTGCAATACGCCAGGTGAGCCTGCGGTCAGCGAAGCCGAATGCTTGCCGCTTTCCAGACCTTCGCCCGCCGCTTCGACACCGATCAACTGCACGTTCTTGTGCTCAATGTAGGGATAGAAAATGCCCATCGCATTAGAGCCACCACCGATTGCCGCTACGACATAGTCAGGCTGACGACCGACCATTTCCGGCATCTGCTCGAGGCATTCGTTGCCGATCACCGACTGGAAATCGCGCACCATCATCGGATACGGATGTGGTCCCGCAACGGTGCCGATGATGTAGAAGGTATTTTCGACGTTGGTTACCCAGTCGCGCATCGCTTCATTCAGCGCATCCTTCAGCGTTTTCGAACCGGATTCGACCGGCACCACCGTCGCACCGAGCAGCTTCATCCGATAGACGTTCTGCGCCTGGCGCTTAACGTCCTCGCTGCCCATGTAGACCACGCATTCGAGGCCGAAGCGCGCGCAAATCGTCGCCGTCGCCACGCCGTGCTGGCCGGCGCCCGTCTCCGCGATCACGCGCGGCTTGCCCATGCGGCGCGCGAGCAGCGCCTGGCCGATCACGTTGTTGATCTTGTGCGCGCCGGTATGGTTGAGGTCTTCGCGCTTGAAGTAGATCTGTGCACCGCCCACCTTTTCCGACCAGCGCTTGGCGTGGTAAACCGGGCTTGGGCGGCCGACGAAATGCTTGAGGTCGTCGTGAAATTCCGCGAGAAAGCCGGGATCCTTGCTGTATTTCGCGTAGGCTGCCTTCAGCTCTGCCAATGCATGGCTCAAGGTTTCAGAAACGAAACTGCCGCCGTAGGGACCGAAATGCCCCTTTGCATCGGGAAGGTTGTACGGCGCGGTCTGGTGAATCGCGGTCTCGCGAATCGGCTGCCGCTCCGCCTGATTGCCGAGCGCATCAAGTTCTTTCATGTTGTTCTCTTTGAATGTTGGAGACTACGAAGCGTCCGCCTTGCGAAC
>DATAHI010000007.1:0-4694 GCA_036263255.1 Oxalicibacterium sp.
CGGCAAGACTTTGTCCGCCGGCTGCAGTTTCTTCACGTCGTCGCGGTTCTGGCGTTTTTCAGCATTGCTGTCTGCTTTGACGACAGGGCTCAGATCCTCCAGACGCAACTGGTTCGATACCAGCGTGCCGCGCAGCAGCGGGCGCGGTTGCTGCACCGTGTACTGCAGTGTGCCGGATAGATCGCTTTTACCTACCGTGCCGCTGAACTTTTCGTAGGTCCAGTCACTGTTCTTGCCGTTCAGGTGACCGATCAGGTGGCCCTTGGTCGCATACGGCGGCGTATCGGGCAACAGCACTCCGGTCAGCGGATAAAGATTGGACATGCTGGAGCCGGACAGCGATAGATGCAGATCGATCGCCGTGCTCGCGTTTGGCTGCGCAACCGTGCCTTCCACGCCAATCGCATTCTTGCCGATATGCAGATCAGCCTGCACCGGGAACGCCGCACTCCGGTTCTTCAGCGACAGAACACCGCCGGTCTTGCCTTGTCCGCTGATCGGTGCGCTGCGGTAGGTACCGCCAGCCTTGAACTGCAAGCCATAGCCTTTCGGATCCGTGGCATCCATCGTCTGTGCTTCGGCTTTCAGGTCCAGCTTGATGTTGGGATCGAGATAGCGCATCGCCGAATTGCGCAGGACTACGCGGCCAAGCTCGTAATCCCAGCTGGAGGGTTCAGCATTTTCGTTTTTCTTGAAGGTCCAGTTGTTCCGGCCGTCGGTAGTGCGCTCCAGATTCGCCGCGAGGCCATCGATATCCAGTTCGTGCAGCACGAGCTTCTTTGTCAGCAAGGGCCACGGATTAAAGGAGACGGCGACTTCCTTCAGCGTCACCATTTGCGGGCCGGTCTTTGCCCAATCGGGATTGCTCATCACAATATCGCGTGCCGAAGGCCGCGGCCAAGGCACCCACGCGTGCCAGCCCTCCTCGTCCTTGGCGCGCTGCCAGTCCAGACGCAGGTCGCCACGAATCTCGAAGGTACGTCCCGTCGCTTCACTGACGCGCTGGTTGATGTAAGGGCGAAAGCGATTGAGGTCGAAGGTAAACAGTACGACGACGATCAGGATCAGAACGAACAATATGCCCAATCCGCTGAACAGCACTATTTTTCTTGTCGGGGTTCTCGTCATCTCGGCGTACCTCCGGTTATCCCGCGTGCAGCGCCACGGGCCTGCGTAACGGGTCCACGGTACAGAAAGATTTCCTTTCCGTATGTTCGGTGTCGTACCAATAGGAGAACAGCCGCCGCGCCGGCAGCCATGAAAGCGCGATTGCGCCGAAGGGAAACGGCCGACGATTGCCGGCCGCGTGTGCGAGGACCTAGCGCTTGATCGAAGGCTCGACCGTGGCGATGCTTTCGTTCTGCGGGATCTTCACGACCTTGCCATTCGCAATATCGTTGCAGACTTCGGTCAATAAGCGGATACCGAGCGGCGCTAGGTCGCGCTTCCACAGCGTTTCCGGCGTATCGCCCGGCAGAACGAACACGTGCTCCTGCGCCGCGATCGGACCGCCATCCATTACTTCATCGAGCCAGTAGACGGTGCCGCCGGTGACCTTGTCGCCCATTTCGATGGTCCAGATGATCGCATCCTTACCGCGGTGCAGAGGCAGCAGCGAAGGGTGATAGCCGATCGCGCCGTGCGTCGTTTTCGCACGGGTCGGTGCACGAACGAAATCGTGCGAATGCGCGGTGACGATCAGATCGACACCATCGGGAATCGTGTTTTCGTTCAGCAGGCCCGACTTCATCCACGGCACGTTGTTCGCTTCTGCCACGGCCTTCAGACGATCAGTCTTGCCTTCCTTGTTGGCCGCCGGCGAGGAAACGCCGACAATGCGATGACCGGCATCAAGCAGCGCGGTAAATGCTTCGGCACCGAAGTGCTTTTGTCCACAGATATAAATGTTCACGAGTGAATCAGCGGTTGACGCCACGGGACATGCCACATGGCTTGTTATAGGAATGGCGCCACCGCAGGCAGGGCGCGCCGCCGGGCATTTTATATTACCGGGCGACCGAACGCCGAAATCCGACGCGTGTATGAGGACGAGCCTATTCGCCGACGCTGCCTGTCACCGGCAGCACGATGCCGGTGATATAGCTGGAACACGCGGCGGATGCGAGAAATACATAGGCTGGCGACAGTTCTTCCGGCTGTGCGGGCCGGCCATAGCTGGTTTGTGCGCCGAATTGCGCGATCTCCTCCGGGTCGGAGCGGTCCGCCGGATTCAGCGGAGTCCAGACCGGGCCGGGCGCCACTGCGTTGACGCGTATGCCCTGCTCCAGCAGATTGGCTGCCAGTGACATCGTGAACGCATGGATCGCGCCTTTCGTTGCCGAGTAATCGAGCAGCTTCTTGCTTCCTTTGAGGCCGGTGACGGAACCGGTATTGACGATCGCCGAACCACGCTGCATGTGCGGCAGCGCCGCCTGCGCCATGTGAAAATATCCGTAGATATTGGTGCGCATCGTTTCATCGAAACGCTCCTCGGTAATATCGAGCAATGAGTCGGCGTGCTGCTGGAAGGCCGCGTTGTTGACCAGGACATCAAGCTTGCCGAAGGCTTTCACTACCTTCTTTACCGCCTTGCGGCAAAAATCAGGATCCTTGACGTCGCCGGGAATCAACAGACATTGCCGGCCCTCTGCTTCAACATGGCGCTTGGTTTCTTTCGCATCGCGTTGTTCGTTCAAGTAGACGATCGCCACATCGGCGCCTTCGCGCGCAAACAGAATGGCAACGGCACGGCCGATACCTGAATCGCCGCCGGTGACGATGGCCTTCATGCCTTTCAGCTTGCCACTGCCCTTGTATCGGGGCGCCAGAAACTGCGGTGCGACATCCAGTTCGGCCTCGATACCCGGCTTCTGCAAATGCTTGCGAGATAGCGGCGGCGCAGGCTGCGTTTTTTCCGATGTCTGCGCAGCAGGTTTTCCTTGCTTGACGGCAGACTTCTTCGGCTTGGCGGCATCGCGCGCGTCCTGCTCCTGCTGGATCTTGCGCTGCTTGCTGACGGTGCCTTTGGTGGATGTTGCGCGTGGAAGCTTGGTGGATGCGGCCATTGTCTCTCTCCTGCAGGACGAATGGCTTTATGACGCATTAGAACGATGTGCGTTCCCGAAACGGGAATTTGCCCAAGCGAGTGAAGGCGCTAGTGCAGGCGTTCGTTCGCGAGCAAGGTGCGGAGAGCGTCGAACGTGACCGGGCGGCTGATGAAATAACCCTGTCCTTCGTCGCAATCGTTTTCTTTGAGAAATTGCAGATGGGCCGCGGTTTCGATACCTTCCGCAATTACCTTGATCTTCAGCCCGTGTGCGAGCGCGATGATGGTTTGCGAAATAATTGCGTCGTCCCTGTCCTGATCGCAGTGGCGGATGAAGGACTGATCGATCTTCAGGCGATCGATGGGGAAGCGTTTCAAATAGGCAAGGCTGGAAAAGCCGGTACCGAAATCGTCGAGCGACAATTGCACGCCCATTTCATTGAGCCGGCTGAAAATATCAACCGCCTCGTCGACGTTTTGCATCACCATGCTCTCGGTCACTTCCAGCTCCAGCATTTGCGGATCCATGCCCGTAGCATTGATGATTTCCTGAACACTCTCGACGAAATTCGTCTGACTCAACTGTCGTGCCGATAAATTGACGGCCATGCGCATCGGAGCAAATCCTTCGCGTTGCAGACGCAGGCTATCGCGGCATGCGGTCTCCAGTACCCAGCGCCCGATCGGGATGATCAGACCATTGCACTCCGCCACGGGAATAAACTCCAGCGGCGCAATCTGGCCGCGCTTTGGATGATTCCAGCGCAGCAGTGCTTCCACACCGATGATGCGCCCGCTGCGCATGTCGATCTGCGGCTGATAGTTGAGCAGCAATTCGCCTTTCTCCATCGCGTGCCACAAGTCGCTTTCCAGCGACAGCCGGTCGCCGGCTCTTGCATTCATCTCCTTCGCGTAGAACTGGAAGTTGTTGCGGCCGTTCGCCTTGGCGCGATACATCGCGACGTCGGCATTTGCCAGCAGCGACTCGGCGTCCTCGCCGTCTTCAGGGAAACGCGCAAGGCCCATACTGCAGGTCACGACCAGCCCTTTTCCGCGAATCAGTACCGGATGCGCCATCTCTTCCTGGATGCGCTTCATGATCTGGATGTTCGCATCTTCAAAATTCCGATTGACCAGCAGCAGAACGAATTCATCGCCGCCGATGCGCGCGACCGTGTCACCGTCGCGCACGCAGACGCGCAGTCGTTCTGCCACGGTAACGATCAATTCGTCGCCTGCGCTGTGACCGAGGCTGTCGTTGACCAGCTTGAAGTTGTCGATATCGATGAAAACCACGGTCAGCAAGTGATCGTAGCGGCGCGCCTGAATGAGAGCCTGTTGGATGCGTTCGTTCAGCAGATTGCGATTGGCGAGGCCCGTCAAGGCATCGTAGTTAGCCTGGTGTTCGAGGTCTTCCTGATAGCGCCGGATTTGCGTCACGTCGTACAACACACCGACGAAGTAACGCACCTGATCGCTCTGCCCGTCAGTCACCGGTGCGATATACAGTTCGTTCAGAAACAGGCTGCCGTCCTTGCGGTAATTGCGCACAAGTACGCTGGCCGAACGCTTCTCGCGGATCGCATCGCGCAGCTTCTGCAGTTCGGGTTGATCGCGGTCGCTGCCCTGAAGGAAATTGCAGTTGCGG
>DATAHI010000008.1:0-5348 GCA_036263255.1 Oxalicibacterium sp.
GAAAATGCCATGAAAGTAGCAGAAGAATTCAGCGTTAAAAGTACTGCTGGCAAAACCCTCCCGCTGCAGTACGTCACTCCCCAACTCACTTATCTGGATTTCGGCAGCGTGCGCCTGCCGCGCGGCTTTGAAGGCTATCGCGTGAAAGATTCCGCGCGGGTGGCGCAGAAATTGGACGACGGCGGCTTCAAGATCGACGGCGAAGTCTACTATCGCGTCTGAAGGACCGTATCACACTACAGAAAAGCGCCATGCCGAAAAGGCCGGCGCTTTTTCAAGGCTGCAGACGTTCGCGCACCCACAGGCCGGCTTCGTTCTTGCGATAGGCGATGCGGTCATGAAGACGCGAACGCCGCCCCTGCCAGAACTCCACGTAGTCAGGCTGCAGGCGGTAGCCTCCCCAGTTCTCGGGTCGCGGTGGATGCTCCCCAAACTTTTCCTCTGCCTGGCGGAACTGCTCCTCCAACTGCGCACGGTCGGCGATCGGCCGGCTTTGCGCCGACGCCAATGCGCCGATACGGCTCTTGAGCGGCCGGCTCTGGAAGTAGCGTTCGCTTTCTTCGGCAGATACCTGTTCCACATGCCCCTCGATACGCACTTGCCGTTCGAGCTCAACCCAGTGAAACAAAAGTGCCGCATACGGGTGCTTGCGCAGATGCTCACCTTTGCGGCTGTCGTAATTGGTAAACCAGGTGAAGCCGCGCTCGTCAAAATCCTTGATTAGCAAAATACGGGACGAAGGCCTGCCATCGGCCCCGACCGTCGATACACCCATTGCGTTCGGCTCGGGCACCTGGGCATGCAGCGCTTCTTCAAACCATTTGGAAAACTGGACAATCGGGTTCGGATCCGTGTCTGCCTCCGACAATGCGGCCTGGCTGTAATCGATACGAATATGGGCAATCGACATATGAATTCCTGTGTTGCGCCTTGTAGAAACGTCATGGCTATTTCGCGACAATCGCCTTTCGCCTGAGCATCAGTTTATCTTGCTGTCCGGTAAAATGGCGGGATGCAACTTCTCTCCACGCCCTTTCCCGATTCCTTTGCGCACGAGATCGATTTCGATCGTCGCTTTGGCGGCATCGCGCGCCTGTATGGCAGCGCGGCGCTGGAGCGATTTCGCCACGCGCACGTGTGCGTAATCGGCGTCGGCGGCGTCGGGTCCTGGGTCGTGGAAGCACTGGCGCGCAGCGCCATCGGCAACATCACCATGATCGATCTGGACAACGTGGCAGAGTCCAACGTCAATCGCCAAGTACACGCATTGACCGATACGCTTGGTCAGGCGAAGGTCACCGCTCTCCGCCAGCGCATCGCGCAGATCAATCCGTACTGCAAGGTGACCGAGATCGAAGATTTTATCTCGGCCGAGAACCTTGAGCAGATGATCGGCGCACACAATTACGACTACATCATCGATGCAATCGACAATGTGCGTGCAAAGACGGCACTAATTGCCTATTGCCGCCAGCATCGACTGAAGCTGGTGACGATAGGCGGAGCCGGCGGTCAGATCGATCCGACGCGAATCGAAGTTACTGACTTGTGCCGCACCGAACAGGAGCCGCTGCTGGCCAAGGTCCGCAAACGCCTGCGAGCGCAATACGGCTTCCCGCGTGGGACGAAAAACAAGTTTGGCATCGATGCCGTTTACTCGACTGAGCCGTTGCGCATGCCTGAAGCAGTCGATGCTTCCTGCGCCATTGGCGAAGCGCCAGGCCTGACCGGGCTCAACTGCGCCGGCTACGGGTCTTCAATGGTCGTAACGGCTTCCTTCGGACTGGTCGCCGCGTCGCATGTGTTGCGCAAGCTGGCCGAAGAGGCGGCTCATCAGGCCAAGGCAGCGGCGATCGCTTAGATCTCTCAATCAGCCACTCATCCATCTCTGGACAAAATCCGATATTGTGAGCCGCCCGGCTGCACGATCGATTCCGCAAGCACCACGCCTCGTGCGCGCCACATGATAGGTGCGATATCGCGTTGCGACAGCGGCTCTGCATCGCGCAGTAAGCTGACATGCGGTACAAAGCTGTCATGCACGCCAGATTGCGAGACACCCGCCTCCGCCAGTGCCGCCTGCACGCTGCCATGCAGCGCGATCAACGGTTCGGGGATATCGCGCATTCCGACCCACGCTATACGTGGACGGCGGAAATAACCGAGTTGATCGAACCGCAGCAAATAATCGAAATTCGACCAGCGCTGCGATAATCCACGCAAGAGCGGCACCATGTTTGCGGGCTGCTGTCCGAGAAACGCCAACGTGAGGTGTAAATTCGCCGCGAGAACCGGCCGTCCACCGATCAACTCCGCCTGCAGGCCAAGCAACGCGTCGCGCGCCGCATCGTCCGGCCAGAGCGCAAGGAAGAGACGGCAACTCATCGCATCAAGATTTGCCCATGGACTCGTTCAGCTGCTGGGTGACACGTACGAAGGTCGTCCGCTTGGTCAGCTCCTTTAGCTTGCGCGCGCCAACGTACGTGCAGGCCGAGCGCACACCACCGAGGATGTCTTGCAGAGTATTGGCCACCGGCCCCCGGTAGTCGACCAATACTTCCTTGCCTTCACTGGCGCGGTATTCGGCCACGCCGCCCGCGTATCTCTCCATCGCAGTGCGGCTGCTCATGCCATAGAAGCGCTTGAATTTTCTGCCGTCACGCTCGACCACGTCACCTTCACATTCATCATGGCCGGCCAGCATGCCGCCCAGCATCACGAAATCCGCACCGCCCCCGTATGCCTTGGCCAGATCGCCTGGCACCACGCAACCGCCATCTGCGCAAATCTGGCCGCCCAGTCCGTGCGCTGCGTCGGCGCATTCGATGACGGCGGATAGCTGGGGATAGCCGACGCCTGTCATCTTGCGTGTCGTGCAGACAGATCCCGGGCCAATGCCCACCTTTACGATGTCGGCACCGGCCAGGATCAGTTCTTCGGTAATGTCCCCTGTCACCACGTTGCCGGCCATGATCGTCAGTTGTGGATACTGCTGCCTAATCTTCTTGACGAAATCAATGAAGCCTTCCGTATAACCATTCGCCACATCGATGCACGCGTATTCGACGACATCCCCGGCGACCGCCATCACGGCGCGAAACTTGTCGTAGTCCGCCTGGCCGATGCCCATCGAATAGAAAGCAGTCGAAGCGGCCTTGCCTTCGGCATGCAGTCGCTTGAAAAAAGCGATCAATTCATCCTGCGCATAGTGCTTGTGCAAGGCGACAGATAAATCGTAGCGGCTGAAGGCGTCGGCCATCGCCATCGTGCCGGTGGTGTCCATATTGGCCGCAATAACGGGAATGCCGCGATAACGTTTGCCGGAGTGACGAAAGACGAATTCGCGATGAATGTCGACTTCCTGTCGAGAAGTGAGCGTGGAGCGTTTAGGCCGAATCAGCACATCCTTGAAATCCAGCTTGACCGACTCTTCGATATGCATGGCACCCTCCGTTCACGCGGAAGCAGGACACCTTATCGTAACGGCGCGGCCCGCACGCTGCTCAGGTCTCCTGCTTGATCCTGTCGCTGAAGGTCTTCCTGAACTTGGCGACCTTCGGCGCGACGATGAAGGCGCAATAGCCTTGCATCGGATTCTGGCGGAAGTAGTTCTGATGATAACTCTCCGCCTTATAGAAAGTTTCGGCGGGGCTTAGTTCAGTCACGATCGGCGCATCCCACACGTTCGCCATTTCGGAAATCACCTGTTTTGCAACTCCCTGCTGCTGTGGCGTGTGGTAATAGATGACCGAGCGGTACTGCGTTCCAACGTCATTGCCTTGGCGATTCAGCGTTGTCGGATCGTGAATGGTGAAAAAAACTTCAAGCAGCTCGCGGAAACTGACGACGGCCGGATCGAAAACCACACGCACCACTTCCGCATGGCCGGTCGTGCCTTCGCATATTTGTTCATAGGTCGGATTAGGCACCTGCCCGCCTGTATAGCCGGACTCGACCGACTGTACGCCCTTCATTTGCTGGAACACCGCTTCGGTGCACCAGAAACAGCCGCCGCCAAGTGTGGCGATTTCCGTTGCCATGATATTTGTCTCCCGTTTCCCCAATTAATCGCTGTCTATGACTGTAGCGCAATCCGTTGCGATTGCACACACTCTGTATCAGCTTGGCGCAAAAGCCAATGTGAACGTGTGCGAAACAGCACATAAGTCGCGCAATGAGCGAGGCTCCGACATCTCTCTTCAACGGAAAACGATGGTACCGCCCGCGGTCAATACTGGAAGTACGTGGTTGGCCAGGACGGCTGCATTGAGCAGCGCAGCATCGACCTGAAACGACGAATCGGACGTACCTGCCGTCGTCTGCAAGCTTGCCAGACTGCTTTCGCCGTAATGCATGCTGCCGTCTTCGTTGTTGGTGAAGGTGATCAGGCTAGGCGTGGCATCGTCTTCCGCGACTTCTGGGTCGTACTGACAAGGCCTTGCAATCAGAGAGGAAAGATTCGCGGCCTTTGCAACCGATCGCGGCACATCGCTTGTTTGGCCGGGATCGTGCAGGATCAGCCTGGCGGGATGCTGAGCGAGGACAGCGTCAGCGTTCTGCCGCAACAGAGGATCCTCAAACGGCAGCAGGCGCAGACCGCAACGCGCTGCCGCAAGATAAAACGTCAATGCGTCCTGATGCCCGTAGCCCCAGTAGGCAACGACGTCGCCTCGCTGAACCTGCCATTCGCCGAGCAATCTGGCGCTCGCGCGTTCGACGCGCGACCATAGCCTGCGATAGGTGATGGCGCGTCGGCTGGAGCGCGATGCGATGACTTCTGGCTGCGCGCGCGCATGCGAGCGCAAGATCTCAAAGAAACTGACAGATTTCCTATTCATGGCAACGGCGCCTCCCCTTGCGCTCTTTTGCGGTGCACAGGCCTTTTCGGCATAATGAGAAAAATTTGTTGAGCCATCGATGTCTACTTCTTCCCGCAACGCGTCGCCAGTCGATCCCCGTCACTTCCGCGACGCGCTCTCGCAGTTTGCGACCGGCGTCACCGTCATTACGACGCGTCTGGATGACGGCAGTTTTCTCGGTCTGACCGCCAGTTCCTTCAATTCCGTTTCACTCGATCCACCGCTGGTATTGTGGAGCCTCGCGCAACGTGCGAACAGTTTGCCGGTATTCAGCGGCAATTCGCACTATGTGGTGAACATCCTGTCGGCCCAACAGATTGATTTGGCGGACAAGTTCGCGCAGCCCGCCAAAGATCGCTTCGCCGGTGTCGAATACACGCTATCGCCGACCGGACTGCCCATCCTTGCCGGTGTTGCAGCTTGGTTCGAATGCCACAATCGCAGCCGCTATCCGGAAGGCGACCACGTCATCTTCGTCGGCGAGGTCGA
>DATAHI010000009.1:0-11185 GCA_036263255.1 Oxalicibacterium sp.
CTGTTATTTCAGCAGCCGCGCCAGCTCGACCGCCGTCTTCACGTTCATCTTGTCGAAAATGTGCGCGCGATGGACTTCCACCGTGCGCATGCTGATGCCGAGCTTGTCCGCGATGACTTTGTTCATCTTGCCGTCGAGGATTAGATCCAGCACCTCGCGTTCGCGTGTGGAGAGCGCAGCAAGGCGCGCACGTACGCCGGCACTGGCGGCCGCCTGTTCGGACGCGGCAAGCGCTTCCTGCACGCGGTCCATCAGCTTGTTGTCGTTGAAGGGCTTTTCGAAAAAGTCGAATGCGCCACGCTTCAGGCTGTCGACCGCCATCGGCACGTCGCCATGGCCAGTTAAAAAAATCACGGGGAAACTTTGCGTCAGCTCACGGGCTGCCAGTTGGTCGAACAATGCAATGCCGCTCATCTCCGGCATGCGCACGTCGAGCAGCACGCACTGGCCTTGCGGGGCGCCGCGCATCAGGTTATCCAGCGCAGCGAGGAAAGTCTTGCCGCTGTCATAGGCGGTCGCCTGTATACCGCGCGACTTGGCCAGCCACAGCAGCGAATCGCGCACTACTTCTTCGTCGTCAACAATATGCAACATCACGTGTCCTTGATTTGCCGCGCACGCTCGCATCGTCGACGGGAGCTGGGCAAGAATCGCGCATGTCTCTGCGCGCGTTTCGGCGGGGAGTGCCCGGCCGGCGTTCCGCGCCGGCATTCCGTGATTTTATTGTTTTTCGCCAGTCGGCATTGTCAGCGCGATCGCCGGTTTTTGCAACGCCGGCAGCGAGAAGCGGAAGATTGTGCCGCCGCCCGGATTGTCGCTGTGCGTCAGCGTGCCGCCGTGGAATTCGATCGCGGTGCGACAGATCGACAAGCCCATGCCCATGCCGTCGGCCTTGGTCGAGAAGAAGGGCGAGTACAGGCGCTCGACGACTTCTGGCGCGATACCGTGGCCGCGGTCGACGACGCAGACGACCACATTGCGCGGCGTCGCATCGTCGAGCTCGGCGCTGATGCGCAGCACACGCTGCTCGAAGGGAGCGGCTTGCATCGCTTCGGCACCGTTGCGTGTCAGGTTCAGCAGCACCTGTTCGATCAGCACGCGGTCGGCCAGCACTGGCGGCAGATCGAGCGGGATATCGGTGCGCACCGAGACAAAGTATTTCTGCGCCTGTAACTCCACCAGCGTCATCACGCTGTCCACGAGCTCCTTGATCGTCACGACTTCGCGTGTGGGCTCGCGCTTCTTGACGAAAGTATGCACGCTGCGAATGATCTGGCCGGCGCGCTGCGCCTGCGTCTGGATCATCTGGAAGGCGTGCGTCAGCGTACTGGCATCGCGTGGCTGGTCATTGCTGTACTGCCACTCGAGCATGTTCAGTGCGCCTGTGGTGTAGCTGGAGATGGCGGCCAGCGGCTGGTTCAATTCATGTGCGAGCGTCGAGGCGATTTCGCCCATCGTCGCCAGGCGCGCACTGGCTTGCAGTTTTTCCTGTTGCTGGCGGTTCAAGTCTTCGATGCGCTTGCGTTCCGAAATATCGAGGATGGAACCCATCCAGCCGGTCTGCTTGCCGTTGTTGTCCAGCAGCGGCGATTCGTAGATCAGCACCGGGATGCGGCGGCCGTCGGCGTGCTGGAAGATCGTTTCGAAGCCCTGCGGCGTGACGGTGCCCGCGCGTATCTGCGAAAAGCGCTTCTGGTATTCATCGACCGCTTCCGGCGCCCAATAAGGCATGGGTGGAATGCAGCCGACGATGTCCTCGACTTCCATGCCGACCATCTGTGCGAAGGCCGGGTTGACGTAGGTGATGCGGCCGTCGAGATCGCGTGCGCGCAGGCCGGTGACAAGCGAGTTCTCCATCGCGGTACGGAAGCTGATCTGTTCGCGCAGCGCGGTTTCGGCGGCGAGGCGGCGGTTGATGTCGCGCCATAGCGCAATCAGACTCCATACCAGGCCGAGCGAGAGCAGGATGACGATGTCGACCAGCAGGCTCGGCAGCAGCTTGGGCGCGCTCTTCGTGCTGTTGGTGCTGAGTTTCAGCGTCAGCCCTGCTAGGTTGAGCGCCCGCGTATGGGTATAGATGTCGCGCCCTGCACCGCCGGATGCGCGCTTGTAGATCAGCACGTCGTTCATGTCGGTCAGTGCGATCTCGTTGTCCTGCGCAAACCACCACGGCACCATGTCGTCGAGGATGCTGGAGGCGAGATAGCTGGCAATGATGCTGCCGACGTACTTCCCGTTGGCGAACAGAGGCACGTGATAGTCGATCATGACCGGGCCGCTGATATCCTGCGCCGGCTGGCTGTACAACGGCGTGTGCATGCTGCGCGCACGTTCCGCCGCCATGCGCGAGGCGGCCGACAGGTCGCGGTAGGAAATCAGCGTTTCGTCGGTAGAGGCAAGCAGCCGGCCATGTGCGTCGAGTTCGATGATGCGATGGATTTCGTGGTTGTCGCGAATCAGGCGCTCCATCCGCTCGGTCAGGCGCGGGCCGCCCAGATAACCTGCGACGATTTCTGCGCCGATCAGGCCCAGGCTTTCCTCGTTGCGCTGCAACTGGAAGCGGATCGTCTGTTCGACCCATAACGAATCAGCGATCAGCTGCTCCTGCCGCTCCATCGTTTCCTGATGCTTTTCATGCAAGGGCAGCCAGATCAGCGTGGTGATGAACAGCAGTGCGAGGAACAAGGGCAGCAGCCAGCGCCAGGCTTGTTTTCGACTGGGAAAACCGAAAGACGGCGAACGGGGTAGGGTAGATTTCATGGCAAAGTGCAGGCGTTCGGGTCGGGGATATTTGCCTGCGGCACGTCGGAGGCCTTATTCTGCGGCAAATCGCCCCTCGTTGCGCATCGGAATGTGGTTATCCACAGTTGTGAAGGCGCGGGCGGACTACGCATAGTGCTGGACTCGTTTTCAACAATACAAGCAAAGCGTCATGAAACTGGCAAGAACGCTGCGATTCCTTCTGTTGGCTGCGACATTGTCGCTGGCCGGCATTGCCGCCGCCCAGAGCGCGATCGCGCCCATCGTCATCAAGTTTAGCCACATCGCTGACGCCGACACGCCGCGCGGCAAGGCAGCGTTGCGCTTCAAGCAACTGGTCGAGCAAAGCAGCCACGGCCGCCTGCGCGTGGACGTTTATCCGAACGGCGTGCTATATCGCGAATCCGACGAGCTGGAAGCGCTGCAACTGGGCGCGGTGCAGATGCTCGCGCCTTCGCTCGCTAAGCTTGCGCTGTTCGGCGTGCGCGAATTCGAGGTGTTCGACCTGCCTTATCTATTTACCGACCAGGAATCGGTCGAGCGCGTTACCCACGGCGCAGTCGGCAAAAGTCTGTTGAAGAAACTGGATGCGAAAGGCATGGTCGGTCTGGCCTACTGGAACGGCGGGCTGAAGATCATGTCGGCCAACAAGCCGATCAACATGCCGAACGATTTCATCGGCCTGCGCATGCGCATTCACGCGTCGCCTGTGCTCGACATGGAAATGGATACGCTGGGCGCAACGCCGATCACGATGGATGCGGGCGACGTCTATGGTGCACTGAAAAGCGGTCTGCTCGATGGTGCCGAGAGCACACTGGCTAATTTCCGTACAAGGCGCTGGTACGAGGTGCAGAGCAACGTGACTCTGTCCAACCATGGGTACGTCGGCTACGCGGTGACCGTCAACAAGCGCTTCTGGGAAAGCCTGCCGACCGATCTGCGCAAAATCATCGATGAAGCGATGGCCGAGGCCACTGTCTACGGCAACGCGCTGGCTGCGCGGGAAAACAGCATGGCGCTCGAGTGGCTGCAAAAATCCGATCGTCTCGTGGTGCATGTACCGACCGCTGCTGAGAAAACAGCCTGGCGTGCAGCCTTGCAACCGGTGGCGCGTGAACTGGAGAGCCGCATCGGGCGTGGAATCGTGATGGCCGCTGAAAGCGAGGCCGAGGGACGCTGGCGCCGCCGCTGAGCCTGCTTCGGGCCGATTTCGCCCGGCGTCAGAAACATGCAAGTTTCTCCCGCTAGAATGCGTGAAGAGCACGCGCCACGACGTGCCTTATCTATATCAACAAAGGAGACACACGATGAAGCGTACCTTACGGATCGCAATGGCCGGTCTCGCGCTGCTTGCCAGCGCAGCCGCCTTTGGCGAAAACTATCCAAGCAAGCCCATCACGATGGTCGTGCCTTTCGCCGCAGGCGGGCCGACCGATACCGTTGCGCGCCTGGTTGCGCAATCGATGACGAATACGCTGAAGCAGACGGTAATCGTCGAGAACGTCGGCGGTGCCGGCGGCACCATTGGCGCGGCGCGCGTAGCGAAATCCTCGCCGGACGGCTACACGTTGTTGCTTCATCACATCGGCATGGCGACCGCGCCTTCGCTGTATCGCAAGCTGACCTACGATGCCGTCAACAGCTTCGAACCGATCGGCCTGATCACCGACGTGCCGATGACTTTCATCGCCCGCCGCGATTTTCCTGCCAACGACCTGAAAGAACTGCTGGCTTACGTGAAGGCAAACAAGGATAAGGTCACCTATGCGAATGCCGGCGTCGGATCCGCTTCGCATCTGTGCGGCATGCTGTTCATGAGCACGATCAACACCGAACTGACCACGGTCCCATACAAGGGCACCGGTCCAGCGATGAATGATCTGCTTGGCGGCCAGGTCGATTTCATGTGCGACCAGACGACCAATACCACGAGCCAGATCAAGGCCGGCAAGGTGAAAGTCTATGCGGTGACTACCAAGACGCGCGTGCCATCGCTGCCGAACGTGCCGACGATGAACGAGGCTGGCGTGCCGGGATTCGAAGTCGCGGTGTGGCATGGCATGTATGCACCGAAGGGGACGCCGAAACCGATCGTCGATGCGCTTGCTTCGGCTTTGCAGACGGCGCTGAAAGATCCGACCGTCAAGCAGCGCTTCGCTGACCTGGGCACCGAGCCGGTCGCGCAGGATAGGGCCACGCCGGCTGCACTCGGCGCGCAACTCAAATCCGAGATTGCCAAATGGGGACCGATGATCAAGAAGGCCGGCGTCTACGCCGACTAGATTGATCGTGTGACCACGGAAGCGCGAGTCGTTTTCGTCCGTAGCCGGATGCGGCAATGCCGCATCCGCTTCGTTCCAAGCATAGGAGGCAGCGTGCCATCGAATATCCGTCATCCCAAGGATTTCTGGACGGGAATTATCTTCCTGGTCGTCGGCCTGACCGCAGTGTTTGTCGGCCGCAATTACACCATGGGTACCGCAGGCCGTATGGGCCCGGCATATTTTCCAACCATTCTCGGTGGGCTGCTGGCATTGATCGGTCTGGCCGCCATCGTGCGCGCCTTTTTCCGTCAGGGCGAACCGATCGGCAAGCTGGCAATCAAGCAGACGATTCTGGTGCTCGCTTCGGTATTGCTGTTCGGCTTCCTGATTCGTGGCGGCGGCGTGCTGATTTCCGTCCTCGCGATCATTGTTGTCGCCGGTTATGCAAGCGCACATTTCAAGTGGCGTCACGCGATCTCGATCGCGCTCGGCCTATCGTCATTCTCGGTCTTGGTATTCATCAAATTGCTGGGGCTGCCGATCGACATTATTGGCCCGTGGTTCAGCGTGCAGTAAGCGCCTGAAAGGAAAGCACGATGGAATTGTTCGATAATCTCGGCCTCGGTTTCTCAACTGCCTTTACGCTGGCCAATCTCGGCTGGTGCCTGCTTGGCGTCTTTCTCGGTACGGCGGTTGGCGTGCTGCCCGGCCTCGGTCCGATCGCGACGATTGCGATGCTGTTGCCGGCAACGTTTTCACTGCCACCTATTTCCGCGCTGATCATGCTGGCTGGCATCTACTACGGTGCGCAATACGGCGGCTCGACCACGGCCATTCTCGTCAACCTGCCAGGCGAGTCGTCATCCGTTGTGACGGCAATCGACGGGTATCAGATGGCGCGTCAGGGCAATGCCGGCAAGGCGCTCGCGACGGCAGCGATTGGTTCCTTCTTTGCCGGTTCGGTCGCGACCATGCTGCTTGCGCTGTTCGCACCGCCGCTGGCCGACCTCGCATTGAAGTTCGGGCCGGCCGAATATTTCTCGCTGATGGTGCTGGGCCTGGTCGCATCGGTGGTGCTCGCCAGCGGTTCACTGCTGAACGCAATCGGCATGGTGATTCTCGGCCTGCTACTCGGGCTCGTCGGCGCCGACGTCAATTCCGGCACGGTGCGCTACAGCTTCGGTTTTCCGGAACTGGCGGACGGCATCAACTTCGTGATCGTCGCGATGGGCATGTTCGGCATCGGCGAGATCATCAAGAATCTGGAGCACGAAGAAACGCGCTCGGTAATGATGAAGCGTGTGTCCGGCCTGATGCTGGGCAAGGAAGACTTCAAGCGCATCCTCGCGCCAGTCTTGCGCGGCACGGCACTTGGCGCGGCGCTTGGCATCCTGCCCGGCGGCGGCGCCATGCTTTCCTCGTTTGCCGCGTACTCGATCGAGAAGAAGGTGTCGAAGAATTCCGCTCAGTTCGGCAAGGGCGCGATCGAAGGTGTTGCCGCTCCCGAATCGGCCAATAACGCCGGCGCACAGACTTCCTTCATTCCGATGCTGACGCTTGGCATTCCGTCGAATCCCGTGATGGCGTTGATGATCGGCGCGATGATCATCCAGGGCATCCAGCCAGGTCCGGCCGTGATGACGGAACAGCCGACGCTGTTCTGGGGCTTGATTGTCTCGATGTGGATCGGCAATTTCTTCCTGGTCGTGCTGAACCTGCCGATGATCGGCCTGTGGGTGCGCATGATCATGGTCCCTTACCACCATCTGTATCCCGCGATCCTGATGTTTTGCGCGATTGGCGTATTCAGCTTGAACAACAGCGATTTCGACGTCTATCTGATGGCGATATTCGGTCTCTTCGGCTACATCTGCGCGAAGCTGGATGCAGAGCCAGCGCCCATGCTGCTGGGTTTTATCATCGGCCCGATGATGGAGGAATACCTGCGCCGTGCACTGCTCCTGTCGCATAGCAACCCGTGGGTTTTCTTCCAACGGCCGATCAGCGCAACGATGCTGGTGGCGGCGATCCTGGCGATGGCCGTCGTGCTGCTGCCGGCATTACGCAGGAAGCGGGAAGAGGTATTCAAGGAAGACTGAGCGCTGTTGCGGGAAAATCCAATCATTCGGTTTTTTGGAACAAAAACATCGGATTTTCGGATTTCCCTACAAGGCAACAAGCTCTTGCATTCGCGAAAATCGTCCTACTATAATCAACCCGACTCAAAAACATTGCAGTTCAAGAAGAACATGCGGCGGAGAGGGTTACATTGAGACACGGCATGCATGCCGGGCAGATGAGGAGACCTGTATCCAGATAAGCGGCGGTGGTACGCCACACGCGGCACGGTACAGTAGGAGTATTTGAAGGGCACGTCGCGAGACGTGCCTTTTTTGTTTTATGCTGTCCTTTTTGCTGTCGCGATCGCTTTTCGAGGTTTTTCATGGACAGGATTTTTGCGCCGCCTTCGTATGCCGCGATCGTGGAAACCGGCTTTGGCGCGGTCGGCATTCGTACCGAACATCAGACGCTGCGCGAGCTGGTCTACCTGCCGCCCAGCTTCCATGAGCAGGCGCCGCGCGATGCCTTGGCCGAGCGTGCCGCACAGCAGGTGCAGCGCTATTTAGACGATCCCGATTTCGTCTTCGATCTGCCGCTGGCAGAGGTCGGCACCGTGTTCCAGCGCAAGGTGTGGCAGGCGATTGCCACGATTCCGCGCGGCCAGGTATTGACCTACGGCAGTATCGCGAAGCATGTCGGCTCGGCACCGCGCGCTGTTGGCCAGGCTTGCGGCGCCAACTGGTTTCCGCTGGTGATTCCCTGCCATCGCGTCACGGCTTCCGGCGGCCTCGGCGGCTTTTCCAATAGCGACGACGAGAGCAGTTTTCACCTCGGCGTCAAGCGCTGGCTGCTGGCGCACGAGAAGGCCGCGGGTTACTGATGCAGGCATCGCAAGCGCCACTGCGCAGCCAGGCCGAGATCGACGAATTCTGCGACACGCTATGGCTGGAAGACGGTCTGGCGAAGAATACGCTCGAAGCCTATCGCCGTGATCTACGCCTGTTTGCCATGTGGCTGCAGGAAGAGCGCAGCAAGACACTGCTCGAGGCGCGCCCCGACGATCTGAACGCCTATTTCTTTGCGCGCCACGCAACGACGAAGGCGACGTCTTCCAATCGCCGCTTGTCCGTGCTCAAGCGCTTCTACCAGCTTGCGCTGCGCCAGCGCCGCATTGCGGACGATCCTTGTCTCAAAATGCATTCCGCCAAACAAGCACCGCGCATTCCGAAGACCTTGTCCGAGGCGCAGGTCGAGACGCTGCTCGGTGCGCCGGATACTGGCACGCCGCTCGGTTTGCGCGACCGTACGATGCTGGAGCTCATGTATGCCAGCGGATTGCGGGTAAGCGAGCTGGTGCTGCTGAAAGTGGTCGAGGTCGGCATGAACGAAGGCGTACTGCGCATCACCGGTAAGGGCAACAAGACGCGCCTGGTGCCCTTCGGTCAGGAAGCCCGCGCATGGATAGAACGCTATCTGAAGGAAGCACGCCCGGCGATCCTGAATGGACAGGTCGATGACGCCCTGTTCGTCACCGCACGTGGTGGTGCGATGACGCGGCAGATGTTCTGGACCCTGATCAAGAAGCACGCGCTGAATGCCGGCATCCGTGCGCCGCTGTCGCCGCACACGCTGCGCCATGCATTCGCCACGCATCTGCTCAACCACGGCGCCGATCTGCGCGTCGTGCAATTACTGCTCGGGCACGCGGACATTTCCACGACGCAGATCTATACGCACGTTGCACGCGAACGGCTGAAGCAGCTCCACGGCGAACATCATCCGCGCGGGCGCATGTAGCAGAGAAACCGCTCAGATCATCAAGGGTGTCGTCGGCGTATCGGTTCCCGGCGGCGGCTCACGCAGTACGATGCGCGCCAGTACCTGGCCGTGATCCGAGGCATGCGGCTGCTTGAACAGCATGTGGTCGTTCAGGTACGTGACTTCCACTACTTCGCCGATTGCGTTCGGCAAGGCGACATTGAAATCCGCCGATACCAGGATGTGATCGATGGTTTCGTAGTTGCCGTCATGCATATGCGTATAGCCGACGTCGCGCATCGGATCGCGGCGAGACTGGATGCGGTAGCTGTCGAACAGTCGCTCATCGATGCCGTTGACCGGGTACTTGCCCAACCCCATCACCATTTGCGTCGGAATCGCGGTGGCCACATCGTTGAAATCGCCGAGTACCACGGTCGGCATGCGCGCTTCGCGATTCGTTTCGGACAGCAGGTAGCGCAGACCCAGCGCGTCGGCGCCGCGCCGTATCATCGAGCGCAGCATCGCCATGCCGGTCTGGTCCGGATGGCCGTCGCTGCGATCGTAACGATAGTCCGGCATCTTCGATTTCAGATGGCAGACGAAGACCTGAATGGAGAGATTGGCCGTCGCTTGCACGCGCACTCGCAGGATCGGCCGTGTGAAACGCGTCACCGGTTCTTGCACGCCGGGCAACGCGATACCCAGTGCGTGCGGCAGTGCGCAGATCGCTTCACCTTCGCCGATGACGGGCAGGCGCGAGATCAATGCAACGCTGGGGGTTAAATGTTCTGCTGCGGGATCGGGATCGAAACCGATGCAGCGCGCATCGCGATACTTTTCGGTCTTGGAGACGGCATGCTGCAAGGCCGATAGCGAAAAGATTTCCTGCAGGCCGATCACATCTGCATCGAGCCGATCGAGCTGTTGCGCAATCCAGGCCGTCTTCGCCTCGTATTCGTCCTGAGAATACGGCAATTGGTCGTCGTAGAACTTCACGCCTGGCAATGCCAGGTTGCAAACATTGAAGGTCGCAAAACGAAGTTCTTGTTGCATAATGTGCTCCATTTTGAAACGAGCGTAACACGCATGGCAAAAAAAGAGCATGTTTCCGAGACGCCGGCGACGCAGTGGCTGAAGCGGCACGGCATTGCATTTTCGGAACATCCTTATGAATACGAAGAGCATGGCGGCACCGCAGTCTCGTCGCGCGCGCTCGGCGTCGATGAACATCATGTCGTGAAAACGCTGATCATGCAGGACGAAAGCGCAAAACCGCTGGTCGTGTTGATGCATGGCGACCGCAAGGTCTCGACCAAGAATCTGGCGCGTCAGATCGGCTGCAAGTCGGTTGAACCCTGCAAGCCCGAGATCGCAAATCGTCATTCCGGTTATCTGATTGGCGGCACCTCGCCTTTCGGTACGCGCAAGGCCATGCCCGTATATGTCGAGCAGAGCATTCTGGATCTCGATCGCATTTACATCAACGGCGGCCGGCGCGGCTATCTGGTCGGTATCGTGCCCGCCGTACTCACGCAGGCGCTGACGGCCACGCCGGTCAACTGCGCTCTGGAAGATTAATCAACAAGGTTCATATGATCACTGTCTTATTCGTCGTCGCGGCCTATCTGATTGGCTCGATTTCCTTCGCCGTCGTCGTCAGCAAGATGCTGGGGTTGGACGATCCGCGCAGCTACGGCTCGAAGAATCCGGGCGCAACCAATGTGCTGCGCAGCGGCAGCAAGAAGGCAGCCATTCTGACGCTGCTGGGCGATGCGCTGAAAGGCGTGGTTGCGGTGCTGCTGGCGAAATGCCTAGGACCTTCGCTGGGTGTCACCGAGGCCGGCATCGCGTTGGTGGCGATCGCGGTATTTGTCGGCCATCTGTGGCCGATCTTCTTTCGCTTCATCGGCGGCAAGGGTGTGGCAACGGCGCTGGGCGTATTGCTGGCGCTGAACCTTTGGTTGGGTCTTGCCACGCTGATCACCTGGCTGGTGGTCGCCTATGCATTCCGCTTTTCATCGTTGGCGGCGCTCGTGGCCAGTGTGTTCGCACCGTTCTACTGTGCGCTGATGTTCGGCACGTCGGATCCGGTCCTGCTGGCGGTGACGGCGATGAGTGTTCTGCTGATCATGCGGCATCGCAAGAACATCGCGAATCTACTGGCTGGCAAGGAAAGCCGGATCGGCAGCAAGAAAAAGTGAATCCGGCAGACGCCGGATTCATACTTCATCATCTTCCCAATACGCCACCTTGCCGCCTTGAGGCATGGCTACCTGAGATGCACGCCAAATCCTGAGGCGCCCGGAAGAATCTCGGTCCTTAAAGTCAGCGCGGGT
>DATAHI010000010.1:0-9944 GCA_036263255.1 Oxalicibacterium sp.
ACTTTGTAAAGCTGTTTTTGCAGGAGGCTTGCGTTCGGCTTGCACGTGCGAACGCCATCACGGAGTGACCGGTCGAAGGATCGCGTCTCGCAGTGCCGCAGCGGCCGCATCCTCCCTGCATCCCTGAAAGGAACATTGCCATGTCTCATGACACCCCGCTGATCACGACACTGGTCGGTGGCTTCGTTCTCGCCTTTTTCTTCGGCGCGATCGCGAAACGCCTGCGCATGCCGCCGCTGGTCGGCTATCTGCTCGCCGGTATCGCTGCCGGCCCGTTCACGCCGGGCTTCGTCGCCGACAGCAGTCTTGCGCAGGAACTGGCGGAGATCGGTGTGATTCTGCTGATGTTCGGCGTCGGCCTGCATTTCTCGCTGAAGGACCTGCTCGCGGTGAAAAACATCGCGATTCCAGGTGCGATCGTACAGATTGCGATCGCTACGCTGCTCGGCATGTGCCTGGGGTGGGCGATGGACTGGCCACTGGGCGAGGGCTTTCTGTTCGGCCTCGCCTTGTCCGTTGCCAGTACGGTCGTGCTGCTGACGGCGCTGGATGAACGCAATCTGGTGAAGACACGGCGCGGCCAGATTGCGGTCGGCTGGCTGATCGTGGAAGACATTGCCATGGTGTTGGCACTGGTGCTGATTCCCGCGCTGAGCGGCATGCTCGGCGGCGAGGGCGAAGCATTGCCGACCAGTGCACTGCTCATCGCATTGGCGATCACCTTGGGCAAGGTTGTCGCCTTTGTTGCCGTGATGCTGTTGGCGGGCCGCCGCACGATTCCCTGGATACTGGAACGCATTGCCGCCACCGGCTCGCGCGAACTGTTCAACCTCGGCGTACTCGCGATTGCGCTTGGCGTCGCCTTCGGCGCGACTTATGTCTTCGGCGTTTCCTTTGCGCTCGGCGCTTTCTTCGCCGGCATGATCCTCTCCGAATCGGAATTCGGCCACCGTGCGGCGGAAGATTCGCTGCCGCTGCGCGATGCCTTCGCCGTGCTGTTCTTCGTGTCGGTCGGCATGCTGTTCGATCCTTCCATTCTGGTGCGGGAGCCGCTGCTGGTGCTAGCGACCGTGCTGGTCATCGTCGTGGGCAAATCGCTGGCCGCCTTCGTCATCGTGCTCGCCTTCGGGCATCCGCTTGGTACGGCATTGACGATTGCCGCCAGTCTGGCGCAGATCGGCGAGTTCTCCTTCATCCTCGCCACACTCGGCATGTCGCTCGATCTGCTGTCCGCGACCGGCCGTGACCTCATCCTCGGCGGTGCGATCCTGTCCATCCTGCTCAATCCGCTGCTGTTCGTGCTGCTTGAACGCGCAAAGCCGTGGCTGAAACGCCGAGAGCAGGCCGCGGCAGATGCCCGCATGCCGGCCAGCGAATCCGAACCGATGCCATGGGCGCCGCTGCAAGATCATGCCGTACTGGTCGGCTTCGGACGTGTCGGTCATCACATCGCCGCCAGCTTGCGCGAACGCGAGATTCCCTTCATCGTGATCGAGGATCATCGAGAAGTCGTGAAGGCATTGCGTGCCGACGGCATCCCCGCAATCAACGGCGATGCCGCAGCACCGGGCGTAATGGAAGCCGCCAATGTGAAACAGGCGCGCTGGCTGCTAGCAGCGATTCCCAACCCACTGGAAGCCGCGCACGTGATTGCAAAGGCGCGCATGCTGAACCCGCAGATCGAGGCAGTGGCACGCGCGCAGACCGATGCAGAACTGGCGCACTTCGAAAAGCATGGCGCCACGCACACGGTGGTCAGCGAAAAGGAAGTCGCGAAGAGCATGGCAGCGTGCGTGCTTGCCCCGTCGCATGCGCCGGACTGAACACGACGAGTGTGCGTCCCAGCTACGCGCCGGTGAGCCGCCGCAGTGTTCGCTCAGGATGCCGACAATGCATCGCTTCCGGCGTTAGAATTCCCACACTACCACTCTGGCTTCGCTGAATGCTCATGCCCACCTCCCTTCATCAGCTGCCGCAGTCCATCCGTCGTATTTCGAACAAGCCCGTTGTCCGGCGCGGCTTCATTGCCCTGCTCGTCTTCATTCTTCTGATCGGCCTGTTCGGCTATTTCGTCCTGCCCGGCATCGTCAAATCGCAGGCGGAAAAAGCCCTGAGCGAAAAACTGCACCGCCAGACGACGATCGGCAAGGTGGAAATCAATCCCTACACGCTGCGCGCCACCTTGCATGACTTCCGCATCATGGAGCCGCAAGGACAGGCAACCTTTGCCAGTTTCGATGCGCTGACTGTCGGCGTTTCGTATCAATCGCTCTGGCGTCTTGCGCCGGTAGTACACGAACTGATACTGACGAAACCCTATGTGCATCTGGTGCGTGAAGACGCGAACCACTACAACATCGACGACCTGCTTGCACTGGCCAATGAAAAGCCGAAGGATGACAAGCCGTCGAAACCCGCGCGCTTCTCACTGTTCAACATCCAGATCGACGGCGGCCGCATCGATTTCGAGGACAAGCCCGCTGGCGCCAAGCACGCGGTCACCGACATCAAGCTCGGTGTGCCCTTCATTTCCTCGCTGCCTTCGCAGGTGGATGTCTACGTGCAGCCACTGCTGAGCGCAAAGGTGAACGGCGCGCCGCTGCTGATCAAGGGCAAGGCACGTCCTTTCGCCGATCCGATGGATGCGGTAGTCGACCTCGACATCGACAAGCTCGATCTGCCCGCCTACCTGAAATACGTACCGGGAACACCGCATTTCAAGCTACCGAGCGGCCAGCTCGATGTGCAGATGAGCGCCAGCTTCCGCCAGCCGAAGAACGCAGGACCGACGCTGGCGCTGAACGGCAACATCAAGCTGTCTGCGCTGCGGGTCAACGACGAACAGGGCAAGCCGATCGTCAAGATTCCAGAACTGATCGTCACGCTGCACGAGGCGCACCCTTTCAGCGAGCGCTTCGATATCGCAAAGCTGAGCATCGACGGCATCGCCGCCGATATCACGCGCGATGCGAAAGGCAAACTCAATGTCGACAATCTACTGACGCCGGCTGCCGAGGCGCAACCGACCCCGCCAAAAGATGCGAAGGCAAGCGCTACGACATCGCCGAATGCAAAACCGGGCCTGAACATCGCGCTGGCCGAACTCGACCTCCGTAATGCAACGCTGCGTTACAAGGATGGGCAGGAAGTCGACGCCGGCATCGAGCGATTCAATTTGGCGGCGCACGATATCCGCTTAGACGGCGGCAAGAAAAGCGTCTCGGTCGCTGACGTCAGCTCGAACAGCGCGGCGCTGACGCTGCAGCAGGGCAAGCAAACCGCCGGCAAGACAACAGGCAACGAGAAGTCAGCAGCGAAGGCCAGGAACGGCGAAGCGGATACGCCCTATGTCATTACCGTGGGCAAACTCGATATCAAGGACTGGTCGGCTCGCATGGAAGACCGCAGCCTGAAGCAACCCGCGGTCACGACGATCGCGCCCTTCAATCTGGCGATGCGCGATATTTCGACGGCGCAAGGGGCACGCAGCCAGCTTGATCTGAACGCAGCGGTCAACAAGAACGGGCAGCTCGCGGTCAAGGGAGAAATTGGCATCGCGCCGCTGCACGCCGATCTTGCGCTCGACTTGAAGAACGTCGACATCATGCAGGCGCAACCCTATTTCACCGATCAAATCAATATTCTGCTGACACGTGCAAACGTGTCAGGCAAGGGACATGTCAGGATCGATCAAGCAAAGAACGGCGATCTGCTCGGCGGTTATCAGGGTGACCTTGCCCTCGGCAATGTCGCCACCGTCGACAAGCTGAGCGCGAACCCTTTCCTGAGCTGGCGCGCATTGAGCTTCGACGGCATGGATTTGAAACTGCAGCCCTTTGCCTTGAACATTGCACGCGTGACGGCAGACGATTTTTTTGCGCGCGTAATCATCGACCCGAGCGGCCGCCTCAATCTGCAGGACGTACAGCGCAACGGTGAGGGCCACAAGAGCGTGACGGAAGAAGATCAACCGGAAACGAAATTGGGGGCGAAAGGCAATACCAAGACCGCCGTACTGCCGGAGCCGGCAAAACCTGCGAGCACCATGCCGCCGATCAAGATCGGCAAGCTGGTTCTGCGCAAGGGCCAGGTGCGCTTCACCGACAACTTCATCAAGCCGAACTACACCGCGAACCTGATGGACTTCGGCGGCACGGTCAGCGGTCTTTCATCCGATCCGAATAGCAACGCGAATGTCGACTTGAAGGGCTTGGTCAACAGTGCGCCGCTCGCGGTCTCGGGCCGCGTCAATCCGCTCAAGGGCGACCTGTCGCTCGACTTGCATGCGGAAGTACACGGCATGGAGATGGCGCCGCTCTCGCCCTACTCCGGCCGCTACATTGGCTACGGCATCGAGAAAGGCAAGCTCTCCTTCGAAGTGAATTACAAGGTCGAAAACCGCGTGCTCACCGCACAGAACCGCCTGATCCTCGAACAGTTGACGCTGGGCGACAAGGTCGAGAGCCCGAACGCGGTCAATCTGCCGGTCAGTTTTGCGCTGGCCCTGCTACGCGATCGCAACGGCGTGATCGACGTCAATCTTCCGATCGGCGGATCGCTCGACGATCCGCAGTTCTCGGTCGGCGGCATCATCATCAAGATCTTCGTCAACATCATTACGAAGGCCGTGACCGCGCCGTTCAGCCTGATCAGTTCGATGTTCGGCGGCGGCGAAGAATTGTCGTACCTGGCCTTTGACAGCGGCCGCGCACGCTTGAGCGACAAGGCCGAAGACAAGCTGAAGACGGTGGCCAAGGCGCTCAACGATCGCCCTGCGCTGAAACTGGAAATCACCGGCCGCTACGATCCGCAGACGGACCGTGAAGGTCTGAAGCATGCAATGATCGACCGCAAGGTACGCGCGCTGAAGTTGAAAGACCTCGTCGCGCGTGGAGAATCGGCTGACGCCAGCAAGGTGAGCGTCACGCCGCAAGAATATCCGGCGCTGCTCAAGCGTGTGTACAAGGATGAGAAGTTCTCCAAACCGCGCAACGTGATCGGCCTGCAGAAGGATTTGCCTGTGGCCGAGATGGAAAAACTGATGGTGGAAAACACCACAATCTCGGACAGCGACCTGGTCGATCTCGGCAATCGCCGCGCGCAATCGGCCAAGGACTGGTTAATCACGGAAGGGCATGTCCCGGCCGACCGTATCTTCATCCTGGCGGCGAAATCCGGCACGATGCAGAAGGAAGGCGATTCGACGCCAGCTGCGCGCGTGGATTTCTCCCTGCGCTAGCCCGCGCTTCTTCATGGAAATGTGCCGGATTTGATCCGGCACATTTACTTTCTCATTTACTTTCTGCTATCCGCGCAGACCGCTTCCCTCTGCCGTGATTTGTCAAGACTGGCGCAACGCTTCGTTTTGCGTATCATCTAGCGCTCGTTTCACCTTTACCGTTCATCATGCTGCCGTCCATCGAACAACGCCTCGCCGCCGAACTCGCGGCCAAACCTCAACAGATCGCTGCTGCCGTCGCCCTGCTGGATGAAGGCGCGACTGTGCCTTTCATCGCCCGCTACCGCAAGGAAGCGACGGGCGGTCTGGACGACACCCAATTGCGTTTGCTGGAAGAACGCTTGCGCTACCTGCGCGAACTGGAAGATCGCCGCACCGCGATCATTGCTTCGATCGAAGAACAGAAGAAGATGACGCCAGAATTGCTGGACGCGATTCAACACGCAGAAGACAAGACGCGTCTGGAAGACCTGTATCTGCCTTACAAGCAGAAGCGCCGCACCAAAGCGCAGATCGCGGTGGAAGCCGGTTTGACGCCGCTGGCCGATGCCCTGCTTGCCGATCCAGCGCTGAATCCGGACGAGGAAGCAGCGAAGTATCTGCGCCCTGCCTTCCAGATCGACGGCGTCGACAATCCCGGCGTACCGGATGCAAAAGCCGCGCTCGACGGTGCGCGCCAGATCCTGATGGAACGTTTTGCCGAAGATGCGACGCTGCTGCAGTCGCTGCGCGAATATCTGAACGAGCATGGCATCGTCGAATCTAAAGTTATCGACGGCAAGCAGGATATGGGCGCGAAATTCGCCGATTATTTTGATTACTCCGAAACGCTGTCCACGATTCCTTCGCATCGCGCGCTTGCGCTGTTCCGCGGACGCCGTGAAGAAATGCTGACGGTCAATCTGCGCCTCGACAGCGAAGAGGAAAAACCGAAATGGGATGCGCCGCACAATCCCTGCGAGGAACGCATTGCGAAACGCTTTGGCGTCAGCAATCAGGGCCGCCCGGCCGACAAGTGGCTGGCCGATACCGTGCGCTGGACCTGGCGCGTGAAGGTCTTCATGCATCTCGAAACCGAATTGATGACGACGTTGCGAGAAAAAGCCGAACAGGAAGCGATCCACGTATTTGCTCGCAACCTCAAGGATCTGCTGCTGGCTGCGCCGGCAGGACCACGCGCGACGATGGGCCTCGACCCCGGCCTGCGCACCGGCGTGAAAGTTGCGGTCGTCGACGCGACCGGCAAGGTGGTCGATACTGCGACCATCTATCCGCATGAACCGCGCCGCGACTGGGAAGGTTCGCTGCATACGCTGGCACAGCTGGCAGAGAAGCACAAGGTTGCACTGATTTCGATCGGCAACGGCACTGCCTCGCGCGAGACCGATAAGCTGGCACAGGAGCTGATCAAGCGACGGCCCGAATTAAAGTTGACCAAGATCGTGGTATCGGAAGCAGGCGCTTCGGTCTATTCCGCATCCGAATTCGCCTCGCGCGAACTGCCGGAGTTGGACGTCTCACTACGCGGCGCCGTCTCAATCGCGCGCCGTCTGCAGGATCCGCTCGCCGAGCTGGTAAAGATCGATCCAAAGTCGATCGGCGTCGGCCAGTATCAGCACGACGTGGGGCAGACACAGCTGGCCCGTTCGCTCGATGCCGTCGTGGAGGATTGCGTGAATGCAGTCGGCGTGGACGTCAATACCGCCTCCGCGCCGTTGCTGGCGCGTGTGTCGGGCCTGAATAATTCAGTGGCGCAAAGCATCGTCAGCTATCGCGACATGAAAGGCATGTTCACCTCGCGCGATGCGCTGCGTGCGGTACCCCGTCTCGGCGACAAGACGTTCGAGCAAGCAGCAGGCTTCCTGCGCGTGATGAACGGCGACAATCCGCTCGATGCTTCGGCAGTCCACCCCGAGTCCTATCCATTGGTCGAGAAAATTCTTGCGGACATCAACAAGGACGTAAAGAACGTGATCGGCGACAGCAAGCTGCTGAAGTCGCTGAATCCGGCGAAGTACGCGGACGAACAATTCGGCGTGCCGACCGTGACCGACATCCTGAAAGAACTGGACAAGCCAGGCCGAGATCCGCGTCCCGAATTCACCACCGCGACCTTCAAGGAAGGCGTCGAGGAAATCAGCGATCTGAAGCCCGACATGATTCTCGAAGGCGTGGTGACCAACGTTGCCGCCTTTGGGGCCTTCGTCGACATTGGGGTGCATCAGGATGGATTGGTGCACATTTCAGCGCTGTCCAATACCTTCGTGAAAGATCCGCACACGGTCGTAAAGGCTGGGCAGGTGGTGAAAGTGAAGGTGCTGGAAGTGGACGAGAAGCGCAAGCGCATTGCATTGACGATGCGACTGTCCGATAGCGCACCTGCAGCCGGCAGTCGCCCCGAACAACGGAGCGACCGCGACGATCAGCGCCGTCTGTCTCAGCAGCAGCGCACACCGCAACCGCAGGTCGGTGGCGCTATGGCGGCCGCCTTTGCAAAATTGAAATCCTGAGCGTTTTCAGCAGGACCGGGGGCTTTTTCCTATAATGGCGGGATTCATCACTAGTGAGGCCGCAATGAGCGACGAAGTACAGAACTGGATCAAGGAAACCGTCACGAAGCACCCTGTCGTGCTGTTCATGAAGGGGACCGCGCAATTTCCGCAGTGCGGCTTTTCCGGCAAGGCGATCGCACTGCTGAAGCAAAGCGGCGTGCAAGACCTTGTCACCGTCAACGTGCTGGAAGACGACGAAGTACGTCAGGCCATCAAGGATTATTCGAACTGGCCGACCGTACCGCAACTGTATGTGAAGGGCGAATTCGTCGGCGGTTCCGACATCATGACCGAGATGTTCGAATCCGGCGAGCTGCAAGCGCTGCTGAAAGACTGACGTGACGGCAATCCCGCCTGTGAAAGCAACGTCCCGCCCGAAACGGCTGATCGTTGCCATTACAGGCGCGACTGGCGCCGTCTACGGCGTTCGCCTGCTGCGGCATCTGCGCGAAGCCGGCGGCGTTGAAACCCATCTGTTGCTGACCGATGCCGGCGTGCTAAACCTGCATCAGGAACTCGATCTGAACCGCAAGGAAGTCGAAGCGCTGGCGGACGTCGTGCACAACGTGCGTGATGTCGGCGCGTCGATCGCCAGCGGCTCTTTCCAGTCCGACGGTATGATCGTTGCGCCCTGTTCGATGAAGACGCTGGCTTCCGTTGCGCACGGCATGTCGGACAATCTGATCGCGCGCGCGGCAGACGTTATCCTCAAGGAAAGACGTCGCCTCGTGTTGATGGTGCGTGAAACCCCGTTCAATCTGGCGCATCTGCGCAACATGACAGCCGTTACCGAAATGGGCGGCATCGTTTTCCCGCCTCTGCCCGGCTTCTATCATCGTCCTGCTTCCATTGATGAAATGGTCGACCATACATTGGGACGCGTACTCGACCTGTTCGATATTTCCCACGCGTTGACACCGCGCTGGGTCGGACTGAAAGCCGACTAATTCTTCGCCGTCGCGCTGTACGACATCATTGAACTCGCCCATAATACTGTACATGCATACAGTATTATGGAGTACGGCATGGCAAACGACGAATGGAACAATGAAGCACAACCGGTTTTCCTGACACCGAAGGCGCAGAAGGGCCGAGGCGCAGTATCAAACATGCAAGGCCGCTACGAATTGCAGAGCCGGGAGCGTTTCGACGATGGTTGGACCGATGAAGACGGCGAAGACATACCGCCGCGCAAGACCAACGTCATTCACGAGCAGGCAAAAAGCATTCTGACGCGCAACGCGTCGCCGGACATTCCGTTCGGTGTATCGCTCAATCCCTACCGTGGCTGCGAGCATGGTTGCATCTACTGCTTTGCGCGACCCACGCACAGCTATCTCGGATTGTCGCCAGGCCTCGATTTCGAAAGCCGGATCTATGCAAAGATCAATGCACCGGAGTTGCTGCGGCAAGAGCTGGCGAAACCCTCCTATGTGCCGGAATCGATTGCCCTCGGCGTCAATACGGACGCGTATCAGCCTTGCGAACGCGAACTGAAACTCACACGCCGCGTGTTGGAAGTGCTGCACGATTGCGGTCATCCTGTCGGGCTGATCACCAAGTCCTCGCTGATCGAACGCGATATCGATCTGCTTTCCGCCATGGCGGCAAAACGGCAAGCTGCGGTAGCGATCACCATCACGAGCCTTGATCCGGAAATTGCTCGCACGCTGGAACCGCGCGCAGCGGCACCGATACGTCGACTGCGCACCATACGAACATTGACGGAAGCCGGCATTCCAGTCGGTGTCAGCATTGCGCCAGTGATCCCCTTTGTCACCGAGCCGGATCTGGAACGCGTCCTGGCCACAGTGGCTGAAGCCGGTGCGATCAGCGCCAGTTACATCGTCTTGCGTCTGCCTTGGGAAGTGAGTCCGCTGTTCCAGCAGTGGCTGGAGGCACATTTCCCTGACCGCGCTCAGCGTGTGATGAACCGCATCCGCGACATGCGCGGCGGCAAGGAATATGACGCGAGTTTCGGCAAGCGCATGCATGGTGAAGGTGTCTGGGCCGATCTGATACGGCAGCGCTTCGAAAAAGCCGTTCAACGCGTCGGTCTCGGCAAGCGCATCAGCCGCTTCAGCTCGCTGGACGCATCGCACTTCCGTCCACCCATGGTCGTCAAACCGACACGCGCACGCGCCGCAGGGCAA
>DATAHI010000011.1:0-10693 GCA_036263255.1 Oxalicibacterium sp.
ACGCTGTGCAAGCCCAGGCAACATGCCGGCAATCCCTGGCACGCGTCGACGCTGGAATGGCTGCCCAATGAAGATTACGGCATGCGCAGCATTCCGCAGGTGACCTCGCGTGATCCGCTGTGGGAACAAACCGGCCTGGCCCGGGAAGTAGAGCAAGGGCGGCACTGGTTGCCCGGCACGGCGACGGGCGGGCGCGAGACCTTGATGACGAGCGCCGTGCACGCTACGCCGCTGCACGTGCTGCCTTTGCCGACCGACAGCTGGCTGCCGCTGATCGCCGCTGCGGGAACCGCCGCCTTCTTTCTTCTGCTGACGATAGGTGCCGCGGTGCCGGCCGCGGTCTGCGGCGTGGCGGCTGTTGCCGCAGTGTGCGGATGGCTGTGGCAGATCGACCGTCCGCCGCCTGCGCCGCAAGCGAGGATAGGAGAGCACACGTGGTTACCGGTTGGCGCGCGCGGCGTTGCGTCGCATGCATGGTGGGGCACCTGCATCATGCTGACGGTCGATCTGCTGATCTTTGCCTGTTTCCTGTTTGCCTATGCGCACGCCTCCATGAGCGGCGCAACCTGTCCACCACCCGGTGCGCGCCTCCCGGCGCTGGGATGGTCGCTATCGTCTGGCATGTTGCTGCTCGCAAGTTCCGTCATGTTCGAAGCCGCACGGCGCTGCGACATGCATCGACAGCCGCAACGCTTGCTGCGCTTGTTCATCGTCCTGGCAGCCATCGGAATGTGCGCCGCCTTCGTCGCCGAATGGCGCGGTCAGCATATTGCAGGACTCGATCCAACAGCGCAGGCCTGGAGTGCGGCAGTGGCAGCTGTACTCGCATATCAAGGCTTTCATGTGGCGATCATGGTGATCGCCGCCGCATATCTGCTGTTTCGCTCGTGGAGCGGCCGGCTGAAGATGGCGAGCCGCGCTTCGCTCGACAACACGGCTTTGATCTGGCATTGCACCGCACTGCAGGGTGTAGTCGGGCCGATGACGATCCAATTGCTGCCGCAGTGGATGGGATGACTATGCCGCGCGAACGCCTCTTCGCAATGAGCTTCGACGTTTGCGCGCCCTTGCTGCTGTGGGCGCTGCATCTATTTGGCGCCTATGTCTTTGCCGCAACGGCCTGCGCCAGTATGCCGGCCGAGCAAGTGCGGCTTGTGCTGTTGGCGTGGAGCTTCATCGCGCTCGTGTGCGCAGTCGGCCTGCTGATACGGGCGATGTACCGGCGCAGGCATTTGGTGCATGCGCGCTTGCTGTTCGGCATGCGCCTTGGCTGCGCGGTGCTTGGCGTCATCGGCGTTGGGTGGACGGCATTGCCCCTGTTGGTACTGCCGACATGCGGCGCGTGAAGCCGTCAGCGCCGCGTGTATTTCGGATCGGGCGTCAGATAAATGGTGACGCGATGATCGAGCAGGCCCGGCGGCGTCACGCGATTCAGATCGAAGGAAGTGACTTCCTGCGAATTGTTGAAGGCCCAGGTAAAGGTGCGCGGGCCGATGACGAAGCGCACGATCTGGCCGCTTTCGATATTCGCCCAGCGCGTGTCGGGACCGATGCGGATGCTTTGCGTGGCGGCCGTATCCTCGACCTGCTGGCCGAGCAAACTGACCGGCGGCAGCGATTCCTGCGTCGCGCAGGCGGAAAGAATCAAGGCGGCGCCGGCGGCGAAGGCGGCGCGGCGGAATGGATGTCGCATGATGTTTCTCCTGAACATACATCGCGAAAGTGATGTCGTGCGTTCAATGTAGCCGATGCGCAAAGCGTTTGCATAAGCAAGAACGTTTTTCGTTCAAGCAAACTTGCGCGCCCTCATTTACATTAACGCCATCGAATCACTGTGAAGCACACGCCGCAATGCGTATTCTCCTGGCCCTGATCTTGTCGACCGCCGTCGCGATGACGGCATTGCCGGTACGCGCGGCCGATCTGAAGATCGCATTGGCCGCCGACGTGTCTTCGCTCGATCCCCATTATCTGAACGTCGCACCGAACATCGCGATCGCTTCGCATTTCTTCGACACGCTCGTCAGCGTGGATGCGGACGGCAGATTGATTCCCGGTCTTGCCGTGTCGTGGCGTGCGATCGATCCGACCACCTGGGAATTCCATTTGCGGCGCGATGTGCGTTTCCACGACGGTTCGCCGTTTACTGCAGTAGACGTGGTGTTCTCGCTCGACCGTCCTGCCACGCTGAAGAACAGCCCCGGCCCGTTCACCGGATACACGAAGCAGATCGTCGCCAAGGAAATTGTCGACCCGTATACCGTGCGCTTGAAGACCGCGCGGCCCTACGGTCCGCTTGCGCTGGACATGAGCACGATCTTCATCGTGTCGAAAAAGGCGGCCGAGCATGCGACGACCGACGATTTCAACAGCGGACGCGCCCTGATCGGCACCGGCCCATATCGCTTCGTCAGCTTCCGTCGCGGCGATCGTATCGAGCTGCGGCGCAATGACGACTACTGGGGCGAGAAATCCGATTGGGAACGCGTGAGCCTGCGCATCATCACCAGTCCCGCGCCGCGCATCGCCGCGTTATTGGCCGGCGATGTCGATGCGATCGAAAGCGTGCCGACCGCCGACCAGGCACGCCTGAAGAACGATGTGCGATTTCGCGTCGAACAAAAGATTTCGTGGCGCACGATTTTCTGGACGCTCGATCAATCGGACAAAACGCCGGCCGACGTGACAGATGTGGACGGCCGGCCGCTGCCGCACAATCCGCTGCGCGATGTGCGCGTGCGCCTGGCGATTTCGAAAGCAATCAACCGCGATGCGCTGGTGGCGCACACAATGGAAGGCATGGCGATGCCGGCCGCCAACATCGTCGCGCCCGGCGTGTTCGGTTACAACGCCCAGCTGCGCCCGGAACCCTACGATCCCGAAGGCGCGAAACGGCTGTTGAGGGAAGCAGGGTATCCGAACGGTTTTGCACTGACCTTGCATGGCCCGAACAATCGTTACATCAACGATGCGCAGGTGGTGCAGACCGTCGCGCAATTCCTGAACCGCGTCGGCATTCGCGCAAAGGTCGATACGATGCCTTTGTCCGTTTACTTCGGCAAGGCGCGCAAGGGTGCGTTCGGCATGGCAATGCTCGGCTGGGGCACGCTGGCCGCCGACTTCGGTTTGCGCAATCTGCTGGCGACCACCGATCCGCAGATCGGCTGGGGCAGCTGGAACTGGGGGCATTACAGCAACCCGAAAGTGGATGAGCTGATCGGCGCGGCGCTGGCGTCGGTCGATCAGCGGCAACGCGAGGTACTGGCGCAACGTGCTGCCGCGATCGCGTTGAAGGATGTCGCGCTGGTTCCATTGCATCATCAATATGCGGCCTGGGCGATGCGGCGCGATCTGCGCTACGCCGCGCGCACCGACGAATTCACCTTTGCCAATCAGTTTCATCACGCATCGGCGTGCGACGCGGCGAAAGGCGGATGCTGAGATGGCGAACTTCATCCTGCGTCGCCTGCTGCAAAGCCTGATCGTGCTGGCTGCGATGTCGGTACTGATCTTCATCGGCATCTACGCCATCGGCAATCCGATCGACATTCTGCTGAGCCCCGATGCCTCGCAGGCGGAGCGTGCGCAGACCATTGCGGAGCTCGGCCTCGATCAGCCACTGTGGCGGCAATACGGCTTGTTCCTGTGGCATGCGCTGCACGGCGACCTGGGCCGTTCGTTCGCCTTCGGTTCGTCGGCACTCGGTCTGATCGCCGAGCGCCTGCCGGCGACACTCGAACTGTCGGTCACCGCAATTCTGATGGCGATCGGACTCGGCATACCGCTCGGTTTGCTGGCAGGCCTGAAACCGAAAAGTCTGACCGGCAAATCGATCATGACCTTGTCCATCTTCGGCTTCTCGTTGCCGACGTTCTGGGTCGGCATGATGCTGATCATGGTGTTTGCAGTGCAGCTGGGCTGGCTGCCGGCCGGCGGTCGCGGCGAGACCGTTTCGCTGCTCGGCGTGCCGGTCAGCTTTCTCACCTGGGACGGTTTGCGGCATCTGCTGCTGCCGGCCTTCAACCTAGCGCTATTCAATATCGCACTGGTGATCCGGCTTACGCGTGCCGGCGCGCAGGAAGCGCTTCTGCAGGATTACGTGCGCTTTGCGCGCGCCAAGGGTTTGCGCAACAGCCGCATCATTGGCGTGCATGTATTGAAGAACATTTTGATTCCAATCGTCACGGTGATCGCGCTGCAGTTCGGCTCCATCGTCGCGTTCTCGATCGTGACGGAAACGATCTTTGCATGGCCCGGCATGGGCAAGCTGATCATCGATTCGATCCGCGTGCTGGACCGGCCCGTAATCGTCGCCTACCTGCTGCTGATCGTCGTACTGTTCGTCGTCATCAATCTGCTGGTCGACATTCTGTATTCGCTGCTCGATCCGCGCGTGCGGCTTTCCGAAACGAGGAACTGAGATGGAAACACGTACGCACATCGAAACGCCGCCGCAGGCTTTCCTGCGGCAATTCCGCTCCAGCAGGTTGGCGTTGCTCGGCGTCTTCCTGCTGCTGGCGATGATCGTTGCCGCGATATTGGCGCCGTGGATCGCGCCGCAGAATCCATACGATCTCGCGCGGATCGACGTGCTCGATGCGCGCCTGCCACCGGGCGCAATGTCTGCCGAGCATGGCATCCGCTATCTGCTCGGCACCGACGAACAGGGACGCGACATGTTGTCGGCCATCCTGTACGGCATGCGGATTTCCGTCTTCGTCGGCGTCGCCAGCACGGTGATCGCGCTGGCGATCGGTCTGGCGCTGGGCCTGCTTGCCGGCTATGTCGGCGGAAAGATCGAAGGCATCATCATGCGCGTGGCCGACATCCAGCTATCCTTTCCATCCATCCTGATTGCACTGATCCTGCTCGCGTTGCTCGGTCCGGGCATCGACAAGATCGTGCTCGCGCTCGTCGCAGTGCAATGGGCCTATTACGCGCGTACCGCACGCAGTGCCGCGCTGGTCGAACGCCGCAAGGAATACATCGAAGCGGCGGTCGGACTCGGCTTGCCGCCATCGCGCATCGTGTTTCGCCATTTGTTGCCGAACTGTCTGCCGCCGCTGATCGTCGTTGCCGCGTTACAGGTGGCGTCCGCCATTTCGCTGGAAGCGACCTTGTCCTTTCTCGGACTCGGTTTGCCAGTGACCGAACCCTCGCTGGGACTGCTGATCGCCAATGGTTTCAACTACCTGCTGTCCGGCAAGTACTGGATCAGCCTGTTTCCCGGCATCGCGCTGCTGGCGCTCATCGTGGCGATCAATCTCGTCGCCGACCAATTGCGCGAGGTGCTGAACCCGCGCCTGCAGACACTATGA
The DNA here is from genome assembly GCA_036263255.1 of Oxalicibacterium sp. Lineage (GTDB taxonomy): Bacteria > Pseudomonadota > Gammaproteobacteria > Burkholderiales > Burkholderiaceae_D > Oxalicibacterium. Next base: position 5,319 of record DATAHI010000011.1, read on the forward strand.
GCCACGTCCACATCGACAACACCGTCTTGCGCGTCGAGCAATTGCAGATGCAGTTCGCCACGCGCGCCGGCATCGTGAAGGCGGTGAATGACGTGTCGTTCAGCGTGCGCCGTGGCGAGATCCTCGGCGTCGTCGGCGAATCGGGCTCCGGCAAGTCGATGACCGCGTATTCGATCATGCGCCTGATCGATGCGCCGGGACGCATCGCCGGCGGTCGCGTGCTGTTGAACGGGCAAAATCTGCTCGATCTATCCGAGGAGCAGATGCGGCGTGTACGCGGCAATCGCATCGCGATGATCTTCCAGGATCCGATGATGACGCTCAACCCGGTGTTGCGCATCGATACGCAGATGGTGGAGGCGATACGCGCGCATCAACCGATCGGAAAGGCGCAGGCGCACGAGATGGCGCGCGACGCATTGGCCCGTGTCGGCATGCCGGCACCGGAAGAGAAGCTGGCCGCTTACCCTCACCAGTTTTCCGGCGGCATGCGGCAACGCGTCGCGATCGCGATTGCGCTGCTGAACAAGCCGGACCTCATCATCTGCGACGAGCCGACCACCGCGCTCGACGTAACGATACAAGGGCAGATCCTGCGCGAGATGCAAACGCTATGCCGCGAGTCGGGTACGGCACTGATCTGGATCACGCATGATCTTGCCGTAGTGGCGGGTTTTGCCGACAGGCTGTGCGTGATGTACGGCGGCCGCATCGTCGAAAGCGGCGACGTGCGCGAGGTATTGCGGCAACCGCATCATCCGTACACTGCCGGTCTGATCGCGTCCTCTCCTTCGCGCAACGAGCGCGGCCGGCCGCTGCACCAGATCGTGGGCAGCATGCCTTCGCTGCTGGAGCTGCCGAGCGGTTGCCCGTTTCGCACGCGCTGCCCGCGCGCAACCGATGTGTGCACCACGATGCCGGACGCTGATGCGCAAGGCGATCGCATGTGGCGCTGCTTTCATCCGATGAACCAGTCGACGGAGAGCACGCATGGATAGTAAGGCGCCGTTGCTCGAATTGCGCGAGGTCAGCAAGGAATTTGCGAAGCCGGCGGGTTTCACCGCGCGGCTGGGCGACTGGTTTGGTCGGAGCGGCTCGCAGAACGCGACTGTCGCCGTCGATCGGGTAAGCCTCGCAATACAGAGCGGCGAGGTGCTCGGTCTGGTTGGCGAATCGGGGTCCGGAAAGTCGACACTGGGACGCATCGCCGCCGGTCTGCACAGTCCATCCTCGGGTACGCGTTGGTGGAAGGGTGCGCAACTGGATGCACTGCATGCCGACGAGCGTCGCCAGGCGCAATTGCGCATCCAGATGATTTTCCAGGACGCGACCGCTTCACTGAATCCCCGCATGCGCGTGGCCGACGTCATCGGCGAAGCGCCGTTCGTGCACGGTCTCGTCTCGAAGCGTGAGCGCGCGGACTACGTTGCCGATCTGTTGCAGCGCGTCGGCCTGGACGCCAGTCATGCGCAGCGCTATCCGCACCAGTTTTCCGGCGGCCAGCGTGCGCGCATCGGCATTGCACGTGCGCTGGCGGTGCAGCCAGAATTATTGATCTGCGACGAGGCGGTCGCCGCGCTGGATGTCTCGGTTCAGGCGCAGGTGTTGAATCTGTTCATGCAGTTGCGCGCGGAGCTGGGTTTGACGTATCTGTTCATCAGCCACGATCTGTCGGTGGTGCGCCATATCGCAGATCGCGTGCTGGTCATGTATCGCGGCCGCATCGTGGAATCCGCCCCGACAGCGGAGCTGTTCGCACATCCGCGTCATCCATACACGGTGGCTTTGCTGCAGGCGGCTCCCACGCTGGATGCGGAGCACAGCTCCTTTCATGCGTCGAAGGAAGCGTCGTCCTCCACGTCTTTCTTCGGTGGCTTCCACGGGCGCCATCAGGACGCGAGCTTGAGAGAAGTCGCTCCCGGTCACTTCGTCGCTTGCCATCTCGACTCCGGTTCATAGCGCATTGCTTGCGGAACTTAGTGGCGCAGATCGCATTCCCATGTGATCAAGTCGCGCATTTGCGCAAATCACCTATGGAGAGTCGAAATGTTGAACAATAAAAAGATTTCATGCGCTTTGAGTGTTGCTGCGGTTGCCGCACTGTTCGGTGTTTCATCGGTCTATGCGCAGTCGGGCAGCGCCGATAACACTTCCGCCGGTTCCTCCAGCGCCTCGTCGTCGAAGTCCAGCAGCGTCAGCAAGGACGACAAAGACTTCATGGAAGATATTGCCCACGCCAACCTGGCGGAAATCGCCACCGGCAAGATGGCTCTGGAAAAATCGCAGAACGAGCAAGTGAAGCAATTCGCGCAGAAGATGATCGACGACCACACCAAGGCCGAAGATGAACTGAAGCAACTGGCCGACGCAAAAGGCGTCAAGCTGCCGACCGAACCTGACATGGTGCACAAAACCAAGGCAGCAACGCTGAAGCCGCTGTCCGGCAACACCTTCGACAAGCAGTACGTCAAGCATGCGGGCGTCGGCGATCATGAGAACACCCACAAGCTGCTGGAAAAAGTCCAAAGCAAGGCCAAGGATCCGGATCTGAAAGCTTATGCGGACAAGACGATCAAGGCGGTCGAAGCGCATCTGGACATGGCCAAACAGCTCGAACAGCAGATCGTCAAGAAGTAATTCAAGAAGTAATTCAAGAAGTAATACGTGGCAAGGCGGGAATGGCGTAGCAGATAGTGCGTTCCCGCATTTCGTTCAGCGCCGGCCACTGCTGCCGCAGTGAGCGGCGCTGTCTTCCGCGTATTGCAGCAGCGCATGCTGTCGCCGTTCCGTTGGGGGAACTCTTTTCTCCGCGTCAATCCTATTTTTGCGTGCAAGGCAAATTGGCCTTGCGCTGTCGAGACGCATCTCCTATATCTAATCAGATTCTGCGGTACTGCTTGTTCGCGCATGCGTTGCGGCATTCTTTCCTTCGTCGCGCCATGATCACCACCCTTCGAAAGGCGTCATCATGGTCCCATGGCGACAACTGGCTGCAGCTGCGTTCATTACCGGCTCCTTTGCCGGCGCCGATGCCTCCGCCGTCGAATTTACCTATAGCAGCAACGAGCTCAAGTGGCGGAGCGGAAGCTTCAATGAACTGAACGACTATGGTCAGGCTGCGCCGCCACCCCGGTTTTCCTTCTCCTTCGACGTGCCAGGCAGTTGGTTGTCGCCCGACTCTCCGAGCACTTTCCATATTCCGGTGCAGTCGGTCACCACCGATCCAGCCTTTTTTGAAACCATCGATATCAACCTCGGTGCAGGCGGGACCTTGACCGTCAATCCGGACGGGAGCGTCGCATCGTGGATCTTCTCGATGCTGCTGACCGAGCTGCCCGTACCGCGCGACCCGATTTACGACGTGTTCGATCGGCGCGTGTTGATCTCTTCGGTCTACGGTGCAGGAACCTGCAATTGCGACACCTTCGAATTAAAGAACACCTTGTTCACGTATAACGGCGAATATTTCGAACCACTCGGATTCGCGCAGGCGGTGTATCGCAGCCGCAGCCGGCCGATTGGATGGATTCCCGGTGCGGTGTCTCCTGTGCCCGAGCCGTCATCCGCCGCGATGCTGACAGGCGGATTGCTGCTGCTTGCCCTGCACGGTTTGCGCCGCCGCTTGCGCGAACAAGGCAGGCGCTTGTTCGCGACCGCCATTCCCTTTCTTTCTCTTTCCCTCACGCAGATCAAGGAGCCGCCATGCGCACGCTGCGGAATATCGCTGTAATCAGTACCTTTGGGCTGGGCTTTGTGGGTGTCGACGCGCTTGCAGTCGAAACGCGCTTCACCTACACCAGCGACGAAATCGAATGGGAATCGTCGAAGCTTTACGGCGACGATTATGTGATCGGGGACGACGTGTCGCCGTTTTTCACGGTGTCCTTCCTGTTGCCCGGAAACTGGCTCGATCTGACGACGCCGGCCACGTTCACGATTCCGAACCAGCCTGACATCACGCTCAGCAACTACACGCGTCCTTCCACCTTTGGCCCGAACGCAGTCAACAGCGTCACGGTCGGGCAAAGCGGCGAAGTGACGCACTGGAATTTTTCCTTCGCCTTCGATCCTGTTTTCGTACCGACAGGTAATCCGCTGGACGATGCCGTCGACAAGCTGGTCAACAGCCGCGCAAAGATTTTTTCCAAGTACGGTGGAGTACTGTGCGATTGCGATGTGGTGCAGATGCGCTTCAACACCGCGACGATCCTCTCGGGCGGACATCCGTTCCTGATCGGCCCGGTCGAAGTTAACTACCGCGATGCAAACGCGCCAGGCAACTGGTCGCTGTCGCTGGTCTCGGCGGTACCGGAGCCTTCCACTTACATGATGCTGCTCGGTGGGCTGGCATTGCTTGGCGCGTTCGCAAAGCGAGAACGGCTTCTTTCGCGTCCGCGGCACATCTAGGCACGTAGTTGCAGTGCTGTGCGTCCGCGTTTATGCGGACGCCAGCATGCTGGCGCTTTCGAACAAGGGAGTGCGGCGCGCAAGAACCGCGATGTCGTTCGCTGGCAGTGGGCGCGAAACGAGATAGCCCTGTATCTCGTTGCATCCGAGCTTCTGCAGCACGCGCAGCTGTTCTTCCGTTTCCACTCCTTCTGCCACGATGCGCATCTGTAGCGCCTTGGCCATCGACACGATCGCGGAAAAGAAAATCTCGCCGCCCTTGCCGTTGCAGAGCTGTGCAGTAAAGGAACGGTCCACCTTCAGTACCTGCATATTGAGCTTGTGCAGCAGGGACAGCGATGAATACCCTGTGCCGAAGTCGTCGATGTGCAGTTGGATGCCGAGTGCGCTGATTGCTTCCACCTCGCGCCGCACGGTGTCGAAGTCATGCATCAGCGCGGATTCGGTCAGCTCGATTTCGATCAGCGAAGGATCGATGCGGTAGCGCTTCAGGCAATCCGCGATAAAGCTGCTGACGCCGCCGCGATCGAACTGGCGCGCGGAGACGTTGACCGAAACAGGGACGACCGGTTGCTGCTCTGCTTCCCAGCGTACGATCTGCGCACACACTTTTTGCAGCACCAGCTTGCCGAGTTCGACGATCATGCCGGTCTCTTCCGCCAACGGGATAAAGCGGTCGGGCGGAATCAGGCCGCGCTCGGGATGCATCCAGCGCACCAAGGCTTCCATGCCGACCAGCCTGCCATCATGCGTATCGACGCGCGGCTGGTAATAGACCACGAAGTGATCTTCGCGAAGCGCGCGCGCCAGTTGCCGCTCGTTGTCCAGCCGCTGCTCGATTTCGTCGTACAGCGTGTTGTCATAGAAGCGATGGGTATTCTTGCCATCGGCCTTCGCGGCGTACATCGCGATGTCGGCGTTCTTCAGCAACGTCTCGGCATCGCGTCCGTCCGCGGGAAACATGCTGA
>DATAHI010000012.1:0-18041 GCA_036263255.1 Oxalicibacterium sp.
TTACGCTACGCGGTATGGAATCCGTTCATGGAGGAAACGACCGGCATCTCTGCGGAGGAGGTCTACGGCCGCACGATCAGCGATGTCTTCCCCACGCTCGAGACCACCGGCATCTGCGAACTGTTGAGACGCACGCTGGCCGGTGAGCCGACCGAAGTGCCTGAAGTCATGATTCCGAATCGCCGGACACAGGAATCGCGCTGGTTCAAGGCCGAGCATACGCCGTTTCGCGTCGACGGGAAGGTGATCGGGGTCATTGTTTCAGTGCGCGATATTACCGAACGTCGCGAGCAGCAGAACCGTATCGCGCGCTTGACGCGCATACACGCCATGATGAGCGGCATCAATGCCGCCTTGCTGCGGATTCACGACCGCAAGCTGTTCCTGCAGGAGGCCTGCAGGATCGCGATCCACGAAGGTGGATTGCTGTCGGCATGGATCGGGCTTCTTGACCCGCACACGCGGGAAGGAAGCGTCATCGCACTGTGCGGCAAGGACGACAGTTATATCAACCGGATACGCCTGACGGCCAATGCCGAATCTCCCTACGCCGCACGCCCGGCCAATGTGGCGATCCGCACCGGCCGCACCGTGATCAGCAACGATATTGCGAACGAATCCTCGTTTGCCGAACTGCGCGAAGAACTGCTGGCGAAAGGCCATCGCTCAATGGCGGCTTTTCCACTGAAGGTGGAAAACCGTGCAGTCGGCGTGATGTCGCTGTTCGCCGGTGAGAAGGGTTACTTCGATGAGCAGGAGCTGAAACTGCTGAACGGACTTGCAGATGACATCGGTTTCGGCTTGCAATACATCGAAAAGGAAGAGCAGCTCGCCTATCTGGCCTACCATGATGCGCTGACCGGGCTGCCGAACCGGCAGTTTTTCGTGAAGCGCCTGGAGCACGCGCTGCAGGCGGCGCAACGTTCCAACCGCAAGTTGGTAGTCGTGATCGGCGACATTCAGCGCTTTCACCAGATCAACGACACTTACGGAAGAAGTTGCGGCGACGAGCTGATCAGGCAGATCGCCGCACGCTTGCGCCAGATGGTGCGCAATCCCGAATACCTGGGACGAATGTCGTCGGCCAGCTTTGCCACCATCCTGCCGGATATCGAGGACCTGACGGAGGTGGCGCATCGGGTCGAGCTCATCCAGTCGGAACCGTACACGCGGCCCTTCGCACTCAATGGCGAAAATTTGTCGGTCCGCATGATCGCCGGCATCGCGGTGTATCCGGACGACAGCAGCGATGCCGAAACACTGTTCAGCTATGCCGAACGTGCATTGAAGGATGCAAAGTCGCGCGGTGTTCCCTATCTGTTCTACAAGCCGGCGATCAATGCCTACGTCGAGGATGTGCTGAAGCTCGAGCATCGCCTGCACCGGGCGATCGAAAACGAGGAATTCCTGTTGCATTACCAGCCGCGCGTCGATGCCAACACGTTGGCGATCGTTGGGCTGGAAGCGCTGATCCGCTGGAACCACCCGGAAAACGGTCTGGTCGCTCCGAATCATTTCATCCCGCTGCTGGAAGAGAGCGGCATGATCGCCGATGTCGGACGCTGGGTCGTACGGCGGGCACTGGCGGACTATCGCGATTGGCAAACGCGCGGTCTGTGTCCGCCGCGCATCGCGGCCAATCTGTCGATACAGCAGTTGCGCAATCCGCGCTTCGCCGATGAAATCCACGAAGCGATAGCCGAGTCGGGCGTCAGCGCGCAAGCGCTCGAACTGGAAATTACCGAAAGCCTGTTCATGGATGACATCAACGCCCGTATCGACATGCTGAGAAAGATCTGCGAATTGGGCGTGTGCATCGCGATTGACGATTTCGGAACCGGCTATTCCTCATTGAGCTACCTGTCCAGGCTGCCGGTCCACTTCCTCAAAATAGACCGTTCCTTCATCGGCGCGATGGTGGAGGATCCGAGCAACATGACCATCGTTTCCTCGGTCATTTCTCTCGCCCACGCGCTGAAGCTGCGGGTAGTGGCGGAAGGGGTCGAAACGGAAGAAACGGCAGTGCGCCTGCGGGAGCTCAAGTGCGATGAAATGCAGGGTTTCCTGTTTTCACGGCCGTTGCCGGCGCAGGACATTGTTCCTTTATTGAAGGCGGGACGCATCGAAGTCTGAGACATTATTGTTTCGGCGACAACTTTTCTGCGGGAATGTGGTCTGTAGCAAAGACTCCTGTTTGCAGCCGCCGAGGTGATTCAATGCAATGTTCCCGCTGTAGATCCGAAAATGAAGACGACGCAAAATTTTGCGCGATTTGCGGGTCATCGCTGCACAAGGCGAACGCGCCGCTGGTATGCCATATCTGTTCGCACGCCAATAGCCCGAGCGCCAACTTCTGCGTGGCATGCGGCGCGCATCTGCGCAGACGCTCTGCCGCCGCGCAAGCGATGGCTGGTATGGCCGCCGCAGCAGCTACGGCGGAAGCGCCAGCCGAAAAGCCCCTACCACCTCCGCGATTTCCCGCCTATACGGCAGAAGCCGCGTCGCCTCGCTCGGCTATTCCGCCTGAGCGGCCAGCTCCCTCACCGAATCCTGCGCGCGCAGACTTCGGCATTGCCGGACATCAGGAAAATTTCGAGAGCGCCGCGCTGCGCCCGCCGCGCATTTCCAGCTTCGAATTGAAAGCCGGATTGGCAGTGTTGGTGCTATTCGTCGGTGGTGGCTTGTATTGGTGGAGTAGCCAGAACGACAGCCGGCTCGCTGAACTGGCCATGACGGCGCGATCGCCTACACCCTCGGTGATCCAGCCGGTCGCCGACAATTCCACCACGCGATCTGCGCCATCCATGCCTGATAGCACGAAGGACACCAGTTATCTTGCGGCAACTTCGGCTGCGCCAGTCGCCGTTCCTCCGGTTGCTACGCCGGACCCTGCGCCTCCGGCACCGGTTACCGAAGCTGCGCCGAAGACCAAATCGGGCAAGCACAAGAATGCCCGAAAACGCCGTTCCGAACCGGAAGCACGTCAGCCGGAAACCGTTATCCCGGAACCGGAGCCGCAGGTAGCGCAAGCTGCGCCGCTCCCTGTCGAGAAGCACCGGCCTAGCACTCGTGAACAGGTGGCCTCCTGCAAACGCATGAGCTTGTTCGATGGCGAACGCTGTTTGTGGCGTATTTGCGATGGCCGATGGGGGAAGGATGGCTGCCCCTCGTATAATTGAAGCTCACGCAAAATATTAAAAATCTCACATAAGCGAATGAATTGTAAGATTTAAATAAGAGTTAAAGCTGCTTAAAGCTGGGTGAAGTAATTTCTGAAGTCAGGCCTATCTCAATCAGTCGTCTGAAGTTCACCCAGCCGTCATTTGCTCGTCACACTCGGATGAAATAATTCCCATGCGTCAACGAACCGCGGGGCTTCGCCGAAGCTCGGTTCGCACGCTGAAGGGAAATGTATGACCATCCGTTTGCGTATCAGCCTGCTCGTCATTTTGACCTTTGCAGCAATTTCGTCCATCGGCGCGTACGCCGTCTACCAGTCGCGCAATAGTGCGGTCGAAGTGAAATCGGTGACCGAAGGCGTCATCCCGAGTGTTCTCGCTTCTTCCGATCTGGTCGGCATCCTGAAGGATGTGCAACTGGCCGCGATGGTGATGGTCAGCGAGACGGACCCCAAGCTGGTCGAACAGGAAAACGAAAAGCTGAACGCACGCAAGGCGGCTCTCGAACAGGCGCTGGCCTATCAGAACGAGCATGCCGGCAGCGCAGCGCAGCGCGGTCTGGTCGAGCAGGCCAAGGACAGCCTGGACAACTATTTCCAGGCGATCGACGATGTGGCGCGTTTCAAGCTCGCAGGCAAGAACGATATCGCGCAAGCCAGCTTCTTCGGCGGCGTGGTGCAGTATCAGGGCGAACTGGAAAGCATCGTCAACACGATGCGCATCGAAAAGAACCGCAGCAAGGACGTGGCAATCGGCGTGTTGAACCGGAATCTGGCAACGACCAGCACCGCCATCACTGTCGCTTCCATAACCGCTGTGGGTTTGCTGACGGCGATCGGTTTTCTGCTGTATCGCCAGATCACGCGTCCGATCAGCCGCATGCAGACGATGATGAGCGAGATTGCGACTAGCCAGGATTTCACCCGCCGCCTGCCGGTGCAGCGCATGGACGAGGTCGGTCATTCGATGGTGGCGTTCAATGAAATGATCGAAAAAATCCAGCAAGCGTCCTCGCAGCTGAAGCAAAAGACGGCCGACATGCAGGCGATGCTGCAGCATATTCCGCAAGGTATCTTGACGATCATCGAAGGCAATCGCATCCATCCCGAATATTCGGCCTTCCTCGAAACCGTATTCGAAACACAGGACATCGCCGGTCGCGACCTGATGGATCTGGTGTTCGCGAATACCAGGCTGGGTGCGGATACGCTGGCGCAGATCGAAGCGATCGGCGGCGCCTGTATCGGCGAAGACGTGATGAACTTCGCGTTCAACGAACACCTCATGGTCGGCGAAGTGGAAAAGACCATGGCCGACGGCCGCGTGAAGATTCTTGATCTTAGCTGGTCGCCGATTACCGACGATACCGATACCGTGATCCGCCTGATGCTGTGCGTGCGCGATGTGACCGAACTGCGCAAGCTGACCGCCGAAGCCAACGAACAGAAGCGCGAGCTGGAAATGATCGGCGAAATCCTGGCGATTGATGCCGGCAAATTCCTCGAATTCATCGCCAGCGCGCGCCGCTTCCTCGACGACAACGAACAGATCGTGCGCCAGAATCCGGAAGCAACCGCGTTTGCGATCGCCAAGCTGTTCCGCAACATGCACACAATCAAGGGTAACGGCCGCACTTACGGCCTGCTGCATCTCGCCAATATCGTGCACGCCGCCGAGCAGCATTACGACGACCTGCGCCATCCAGACACCGGCGCAGTGTGGAATCAGGAACACTTGCTGAACGAATTGACAGCGGTGCGTGCCCTCATTGATCGCTATGCCCGCATCAACGAAGTGACGCTCGGCCGGCGCAATGCCGAGGACAGTGATAGCGACCGCCACACGCTGACCGTCGACCGCAAGCACATTCAAGAAAGCTTGCATCGCCTGGAGACCGTCAATACGGCGAACCTGCACGAGCTGGTCGCTGCCCGTAATGCGGTACGCCGCACCTTGCGCCTGCTCGGCACCGAGCCGATTGCTGACATGCTGGCCGGCATCACTGATTCGCTGCCGGCGCTCGCAAGCGAACTGGGCAAACCGGCGCCGACAATGCTCGTTGAAGACAACGGCTACGTCGCGCATGCGCATGCCGGCCCGGTACTGAAAAACGTCTTCATGCACCTGATTCGCAATGCGATGGATCACGGCCTGGAAAGCGTGGAGGAACGCCTCGCAGCCGGCAAGCCGGAGGTCGGCACCATCAAGCTGGAAGTCGGCGTACTGGATGGCATGGCGCACATGGCACTGTCCGACGATGGCCGCGGACTCGCACTGGCGCGTATCCGCCAGACCGCGATCGAGCGCGAATTGATCACGCCGGAGGCGACGCCCAGCGATGCGGAGCTCGCTCGCCTGATCATGCAGGCGGGTTTTTCGACCCGCAAGGAAGTCAGCAACGTATCGGGTCGCGGCGTCGGCATGGATGCGGTACTGGATTTCGTCACGCGTGAACAGGGTCGCATCGAATTGCGTTTCACCGGCGGCGAGGAGGGCGCGGATTTCCGTCCGTTCCAGACCATCGTCATGCTGCCGGAACAGATCGTGGTCGAAGTAGACGGCATCGACGTGCCGTATCCGACCGAGGCCGGCCCGAACGTAGGCGTCGTGCTGGCCGGTGAGGCCGATCCGCGCGTGGCGTGAAGATCATCATTGTTTATCGGGATTTGCTTTCATGATTCAGGATTCACTGCCAGCTCTGGCGCTCGGCATTGCACTAGGTGCGGCGCCTCTGCTGTGGAAAATCAGACAGCTCAAGCAAAGGCTGTCGCGCACCATCGACCTGGAACAGGTCGAGACGCTGAAGCACAGTCTGCACCTCACCGTTGAAGAACAGCAGCACGATATGGCGCAGCGACAGCAGGCGCTGGAGGAAGCGCGCCAGCAAGCGGAACTTCACATGCAGCAGCTACGCGATGAACATCAACAGCTGGTGGTACAGCTGGATTCGCGCAACTCCGCATTTTCGCGGAGCATCATGCAGGTGCTGGAAAACTGCGAAGCCTCGCAGGAAACGATCGACCATATGATGGGGCTGATGCGTACCTTCGAGCGTTGGCATGGTGACTTGAACGCGCTGATCGGGCACAACCGTGAGATGCATCGCAAGAATGACGAGTTCGCACTGATCGTCAATCAGGTCGTGATCGTGGCGCTGAATGCCTCGATCGAGGCGGCGCGCGCTGGCGCGCATGGCCGCGGGTTCGCGGTGGTTGCCGCAGAAATACGCGACCTCGCGCAGCGCGCGGAAAAGCTTTCCAAGGCCTATCGCGCCAGCCTGTACCAGAACGACTTGATTACAACGACGACTTTCCAGGATCTGCAGGCCGGCGGCAAGATGATCGTCGGCGCAGTGATCGGGCTCGATCTCATCAACAAGAAAACGCGCGAGGCGCTGGCTGCCTGAGCAGCCCATCCATCATGATCAGTTCCGCCGCAAAAGAAGGCTTCGATCTCCTGCTGACGCAAGCCTTGAAGGGCAGTATGGTGCCCGACGACTGCAATTGCGACATCGTGACGCTGGCCGACGATAATGAAATTCGCGCAAGCAAGATGACGGTATTGACCGTGTCGTCCTATCTGTTTCGCATCATTGTGATGTTCCATTTCACGCCGGACGCAGAGACTTTCGCCTATTTCACCGGGCTGAATAATGCATCGGTTGGTGAGATGAGCGAGCAGGAATGCATTGACGCGATCGCCGAGCGGGGCAATCTGTGCTGCGGCATGCTGAACCGCGATCTCGCCGCCTACTTTCCTCATATCGGCATGTCGACGCCGAACGTGATCGATCGACATTGCGCGGCGTATCTGCAGATGCTCAATTGCGGCCACACACAGCATTTCGCGCTGGACATCGAACGGGCACCGCGTCTGCACGTCAGCTTGTGCGTCTCCGACTATGCCGACATCGATTTCACCGTGTCGCCGGAGGCAATGGGCAGTGGCACGGGTGAACTGGAATTGTTTTGAACATCACAAGAAGGAAATATCATGGCGCAAATTCTCGTCGTTGACGATTCGAGCACGGTCCGCACCGAAGTCGGCGATTTTCTGAAGAAGAACGGCCTCGACGTCGCATTGGCGGTGGACGGCCGGGACGGTCTGGACAAGCTGAAAGGCGATCCCGGCATCAAGCTGGTCGTGTCCGACGTCAATATGCCGAACATGGATGGCTTAACAATGGCCGAGCGCATCCGCAGCGAGCTCGGCAACGCTAGCGTCAGCATCATCATGCTGACCACCGAAAATTCGCCAATCATGAAGGAACGCGGCAAGGCCGCTGGCATCAAGGGCTGGATCGTGAAACCGTTCAAGGGCGAGGCGGTCCTGCCTACTTTCAAGAAACTGGTCGGCGCCTGAGAGCGCATGCAATGGAGGCGGTGCGTATCGGCGCACCATCTCCGTTCTGATTGCATTCGACGCTTCGTACGCTTATTATCGGGAGCATGCGCCGCCTGACGATCATTTTCCTGCTGTTCATCCTGCCGCTCCAGGCGAGCTGGGGAGCGGTCGTTGCTTACAGCGCGCATGAGCTGGCCGAAATAACGGCAGCACCTTTCGTCGATAGCGACGGTGCAGACGAACAGCAGCTTGCCGGCAACCCTCCGGCGAACAAGGATCACAGCGGATTCGATGAGGATTGCGCGGTGTGTCATCTGGCACATCACTCAAACATCATCCTTCCACCATTTGCCGTGGCAGCACCCATGCTGACGCTGCTTCTATTTGAATCGTCCAGTCGAGGCGATACCCTCATCGCCTCATTTCCCGCCTCTCGCCCTGAACGCCCCAAGTGGGCAGCCGCCGTCTAGTCCGGCGCTGATCTCTGTTTCTTCTTTTCGCACAGTAAGTCACTGAGCTTGCCGCCGGATTTTTCCTGTTAATCGCAAGGAGAATTGGATGGCAATGAAATTGCATTGGCTGTTTTGCGCAGCCGTACTTGCTGTGTCCGTGACACAAGCGCAAGAACTACGAAGCACCGTAAGTCCCAATGAGGCCAATCGAAAGGCCTTGACACTCGACGAGGCGATCGGGCGCGCTATGCGAGCGAATCCCGAGATTGCCGTTGCAACGCGAGAAGTGCAGGCGAATGCGGGGCTGGTTCGCCAGGCGGAAGTCGTCCCCAATCCGGAACTCGCTTATCTGATGGAGGACCTCCGGAAAGAAACGCGGACCACGACGGTGCAGCTGAACCAGCGCATCGAACTGGGCGGCAAACGGGCCGCGCGCGTCGAAGCCGCACAGCGCGGTGCCGATATCGCGGAGATCGATCTGGCGAGCAGGCGGCTCGATGTCCGCATCAAGGTCATCTCCGTTTTCTATAGTGTTTTGACTGCACAGGAACGCTATCGGATTGCGCGGGATTCTCTGCAGCTCGCCAACAAGGTCGTGCAAATGGCTGCCAGGCGCGTGACTGCCGGTAAAGCTTCGCCGCTGGATGAAACCAAGGCACGCGTGGCGAGGGCGGCTGCACAACTCGAACTCGCGCAAGTGGAAAGCGAGCTGACGAATGCACGCAACAGCCTTGCCGCCCTCTGGGGTGAACACCACGCCGCGTTCGACCGGGTGGAAGGGGAAGTGTCGACCTTGCCTTCCTTGCCGACATGGCCCGAACTTCAAGAAAAGATATCGAGCGCACCCGAGCTTGCAAGGGCCCGCCTGGAAGCCGAGCGCCGGCATGCGATGGTGCGCGTGGAGCGCTCCAAGCGCATGGGCGATCTCGTTGTCACCGTCGGGAACAAGCGAGACGAGACGTTGGGTCGCGACCAGACGGTGGTCGGCTTTTCTGTTCCGCTTCCGCTGTTCGATCGCAATCAGGGAAATCTGCAGGAGGCACTCAGCCGCAGTTACCAGGCCGAGGATGAACTGAGGTCGGTGCAGACGCGCATTGCAAATGAATTGAGCCAGGTCTATCAACGCCTGAAAGTTGCGCGGGAAGAGGCGGCCCTCTATCAGACAGAGGTGCTGCCCGATGCGAACACTGCATACCGGGCTGCGACCAAGGGCTTCGAATACGGCAAGTTTGCGTTCATCGAAGTGCTCGATGCGCAACGCACCTTGTTCCAGGCCGAATCCCAATATCTCCGCGCACTTTCCGAAGCGCACATCACCGCCGCAGAAATCGAGCGCATCGTCGGCAACGCCGACACACTGAATTAAGCGAGACAGCATGAACACCAAACAAAAACTCAGCATTGCAGCCATCCTGTTCGTCACGGTGCTGCTCGGCGCTTTGATTCTCGTCACCCATCCTGGCCAAGCGGGTTCGGAAGATGCCGCGCCGGAAGCCGAACACGCCGACAAGGAAGCGCCGCAACATCAGGAAGCGGCTACGCAGGAAAGTGGGAACAACATCATTGCCATCAACGATGCGCAAGCGAAGGACGCTGGCATCGTACTGGCGACGGCAGGGTCGGCAAGCATCGCATCGACGATCCGGCTGCCGACCGAAATACGGTTGAACCAGGACCGCACTTCGCACATTGTTCCTCGCGTGACCGGCGTGGTCGAATCGGTTTCGGCCGACTTGGGGCAGAAGGTCAAGAAGGGACAGGTGCTGGCGGTGCTCAACAGCGCCCTTGTATCCGATCTGCGTAGCGATTGGCTGAATGCGCAGCAGCGTCTCGCGCTGGCGCGGACAAGCTACCAGCGCGAAAAGGAATTATGGGAAGAGAAAATTTCGGCGCAACAGGACTTTCTTCAGGCGCAACAGGCATTGCAGGAAGCGCAGATTGCGGTACGCAATGCGCGACAGAAGTTAACCGCGATCGGCGCCAGTACCGATGCGTCCGTGTTGAACCGGTTTGAATTGCGCGCACCCTTCGATGGCGTGGTGGTGGAAAAGCATTTAGCCGTCGGTGAAGCGGTGCGCGAGGATGCGAACGTGTTCACTGTTTCCGACCTCTCCACGGTCTGGGCCGAGCTCATCGTTCCCGCACATCAGCTCAATGTAGTAAGAGTAGGGGAGAAGGTGCGCGTCCGAACGACCGCTTTTGCCTCCGAAGCGACTGGGACGATCTCTTATGTAGGCGCGCTGCTCGGTGAGCAGACGCGATCCGCCACCGCACGCATCGTTTTGCCGAATCCGGATGGCGTGTGGCGTCCCGGCTTATTTGCCGATGCGGAAATTGGCAGCGGCGAGGCGCAGGTGCCGCTCGCTGTGGCCGCTGAGGCAGTGCAGACCGTCGAGGGCAAGTCCATGGTCTACGTCAAAACCGCAGGCGGCTTCAAGCCTACTTTGGCCAAGACCGCTCGGCAGGATCACGCACATATCGAGATCGTGGACGGCTTGAAACCGGGAGACGTCTATGCCGCTGTCGGCAGCTTTGTTCTGAAGGCGGAACAAGGCAAGGGCAGCGCAGAACACGAACATTGATAGGAGGGAGACATCATGTTCGAACGCATCATCCAATTTTCGATTGCGCACCGCTGGCTCGTGCTGCTGGCCGTACTCGGCATGGCGGGCTATGGCATCTACAGCTACCAGAAGCTGCCGATCGACGCCGTTCCCGACATCACCAATGTCCAGGTCCAGATCAATACCGCCGCTCCCGGCTACTCACCGCTCGAAACCGAACAGCGCGTGACCTATCCGATCGAAACGGTGATGGCGGGTCTGCCGCATCTGGAGCAGACGCGCTCTCTATCGCGTTACGGTCTCTCGCAAGTCACCGTCGTATTCAAGGACGGCACCGATATTTACTTTGCGCGCCAATTGGTGAACCAGCGTCTGCAGGAAGCGCGCGAAGATCTGCCGGCCGGCATCACGCCCACCCTCGGACCGATTTCCACCGGACTAGGTGAAATTTACCTGTGGACAGTGGAAGCGAAGCCGAATGCGAGGAAGCCCGACGGCAACGCCTACACGCTGACCGATTTGCGCGAAATCCAGGACTGGATCGTCAAGCCACAGCTACGCAATGTGCCGGGCGTTACGGAAATCAATTCCATCGGTGGCTATACCAAGGAATACCTGGTGGCGCCGTCCCCCGAAAAGTTGGCTTCGTATCGCTTGACGTTCGAAACAATCGTCGCTGCGCTCGAGCAGAACAATGCGAATGCCGGAGCAGGTTACATCGAGCGGCGCGGCGAGCAATATCTGGTACGCGTGCCGGGGCAGGTGCGCACGCAGGAAGACATTCGCAATATCGTCATTGCGAACCCGCAAGGTGTCCCGATTCGTATTCGCGATGTCGCCACGGTCGAAATCGGGCGTGAGCTGCGTACCGGAGCAGCGACGGACAACGGTCGTGAAGTCGTGCTCGGTACGGCATTCATGCTGATCGGCGAAAACAGCCGCACCGTGGCGCACGCTGTGGCAAAGAAAATGGTGGAGATCAACAAGACGCTGCCTCACGGCGTGGAAGCGATCCCTGTGTATGACCGCACAGTGCTCGTCGACAAGGCGATACAGACGGTGAAAAAGAATCTGCTGGAAGGTGCGATCCTCGTGATTGCCGTCCTGTTCCTTTTCCTCGGCAACATTCGTGCGGCGCTGATTACCGCTGCCGTCATTCCGCTCGCGATGCTTTTCACCTTCACCGGCATGGTCAGCAATCGCGTAAGCGCCAATCTGCTTAGCCTGGGCGCGCTGGATTTCGGCATCATCGTCGATGGAGCCGTCGTCATCGTGGAGAACTGCGTGAGGCGTCTTGCACATGCACAGGCGCATCAAGGTCGCGTGCTGACCCGTTCCGAACGTTTCCACGAAGTCTATGCCGCAGCGCGGGAAGCGCGCCGTCCGCTGATCTTCGGCCAGTTGATCATCATGATTGTTTACCTGCCGATCTTTGCGCTGTCCGGCATCGAAGGAAAAATGTTCCATCCGATGGCCCTCACCGTCGTGATGGCTTTGCTCGGCGCGATGATTCTTTCGATTACCTTCATTCCCGCTGCCGTGGCGCTCTTTATCGGCGACAAGGTGCAGGAAAAGGAAAATCACCTGATGGGCTACGCACGTAGCGTGTACGCACCCTTGCTGGCAAAGGGCAGGGAGAACAAGCCTGTGGTATTGATCGCAGCGGGTGCTGCCGTCGTTCTCAGCCTGTTGATGGCCGCCCGCATGGGAAGCGAATTCGTCCCGAGTCTGAATGAAGGCGATTTCGCGATTCAGGCCATACGTATTCCCGGAACCAGCCTGACGCAATCGGTCGAGATGCAGAAGCAGATCGAGAGAACTCTGAAAAAGAACTTTCCCCAAATCGAACGCGTATTCGCAGCGACCGGGACAGCGGAGGTGTCTTCCGACCCCATGCCGCCGAGCGTATCGGATGGCTACATCATGCTGAAGCCCGAGAACGAATGGCCGTCACCCAGGATATCGCGCGATGAGCTGCTGAAGCAGGTGCAGGAAGTCGTCAGCCAGATACCGGGCAATAACTACGAGTTTTCACAGCCGATTCAAATGCGCTTCAACGAGCTGCTATCCGGTGTGCGCAGTGATGTGGCAGTCAAGGTATTCGGCGACGACATGAACGTATTGAATGAAACAGCCAATCGCATTGCGGCCGTCCTGCAACGCGTGCCGGGTGCTTCCGAAGTGAAAGTGGAACAGACAATAGGCCTGCCAATGTTGAGCATCAATATCGATCGGGACAAGGCGGCGCGCTACGGGCTCAATATCGCAGAAATACAGCAGGCCGTATCGACGGCGATGAGCGGACGGCAGGCAGGGACCATGTTCGAAGGCGACCGCCGCTTCGATATCGTGGTTCGTCTACCCGAAGCGGCCCGTGTGGATCCAGAAGCCCTCAAACGCTTGCCGATCCAGTTGCCTTTGTCCGGCTCGAATGCGGCCGCTACCTACATTCCGCTCAGCGAGATTGCCAGCTTCGACCTCGTGCCCGGACCGAACCAAGTCAGTCGCGAAGATGGCAAGCGTCGTATTGTTGTTAGCGCGAACGTACGAGGTCGCGATCTCGGTTCTTTTGTCGCCGACGCGCAGATCCGCGTACGCGATGCCGTGAAATTGCCGACCGGGTACTGGAGCACGTGGGGAGGGCAGTACGAAAACCTGGCCTCGGCCGCGGGGCGCCTGAAGTTCGTGGTGCCCATTTCTCTGCTGCTCGTGTTCGTGCTGCTGTTTGCCATGTTCGGCAACATCAAGGATGGGTTGCTGGTCTTTACCGGCATTCCGTTTGCGTTGACCGGAGGCGTCGTCGCGCTGTGGCTGCGCGGGATTCCGCTTTCCATTTCCGCAGCGGTAGGTTTTATCGCCCTATCTGGCGTCGCCGTATTGAATGGGCTGGTGATGATTTCCTTTATCCGAAGTTTGCGAGAAGAAGGCCGGCCTCTGCTGGAGGCCGTTCGGGAGGGTGCGATGACGCGGCTCCGGCCGGTATTGATGACGGCGCTTGTTGCCTCGCTCGGTTTCGTGCCGATGGCACTAGCAACGGGAACAGGTGCCGAAGTCCAGCGCCCGCTGGCTACCGTGGTCATCGGCGGCATTCTGTCTTCGACCCTGCTGACGCTGCTGGTGTTGCCGATCCTTTACGAATGGGCGCATAGGGATGGCAAGGAACAGTGAGGCGCTATATGGAGCTCGCACTTCAAGTATGTACTGGTTTTATCACGAATCTACGTGGTGGCCGGTTTGGTGATGCGCCGCGCCGGAAGCAGTATCGGAAGGCCGCGGCCATAAAAAACGCCTGCAGCTGGCAGGCGTTCCGAAGCGGGAGATTCTCGACTTTCTAAAGTGCTGCAGGCTTCGATGCACAGGGAAGAAGCAGCCATTTCATCCATGCCCATACTGCCTGTAGTTTCCTTCGACGATTTGACATAATACAAATTATGCGAAATATAAGATGACAAAGCTAGTCCAATTCCCCAACATTATTCCCAGTCAGCTGCCGGTTTTGTATAGGATAACTTTATGACGCTTCCAGCCATGAATCCCACCCTTCGTGAAGACGTTCGCCATCTTCTATCGGCTTCAGGCACGATGTCGGGCCTGTGCATCACAGCTGCAACGCTGTTTTCGTCGGTCAGGAATACGGCGAACGACACCATCGTCGACGATATCTTCGTCGTCAGTGCGCTGATTTTCCTGCTCTGTACTTACTGCCTGTTCTGGGCGCTACGTTCGCGGCGCCCGCGTCTCGTGCTTGTTCTGACCCGTTTGGCCGACGTTCTTTTTGCAGTGGCTTTGACCGCGATGGTATCGGGCGGCTTCATCATGACCTATACGCTCTGGTAAAGCGCTGAAGCCTTTGTGCCAGATTGGCCTCTATCTGATAAAGCGTCATTGAAAGCACCGTTCGTGGTTTTCCAAGCGCCGCCAGGAATTTCAGGGCGGCGTGGCCAAAAATGCCCTCTTGGATACTTACTTTTCTGTTGCGGCAGCCAAAGCATGTTCGTGTGCTAAATTGCAGTCAAAAAGCACGGGGGACAAGATGAAGCTGGCATTCGGACTCGTCGTCGTATTCCTGATTGTTCTTGTCTTCCTCAATGCGGCGATCAAGCTGAAACCGAAGGGCGCGCCGAAGGACGAACGCTATGCGGCCAAGCCGCTGCTGAGCGAAAACGAAAAAGCATGGTTCAAGGCGATACGCGCAGCGTTGCCTCATGTTCATGTGTTCTCCCAAGTCGCGCTCAATCAACTCGTCAAGGCCGAAGGGCCGAAATGGCGTTCCGCCAAAAACAAGATCGATCCGCGCAGCATCGATTTCGTTTTGCTCAATCCCGATCTTGTCGTACTGCTCGCGATCGAGATTGACGACAAGACGCACCAACAGGAAAAACGGCAAGCTGACGACGCGAAGAAGAACAAGGCGCTGCATGACGCCGATATTCCGCTGCTCCGCTTTTCAGCGACGCCAGTGCTGGCCGAAAGCGAGATCAAGCGGCGCGTGGTAGAGCTTTTGGCGGCAAAAGCAAAGGCGGGAAAGGCCACTGTTTCCGCATGATGCGCCACAAATCCCTTATTGGGTGGGGCAGGTTTTATCGTCAAGCTCGCTGCAGGCAGAGGAAAAGAAGCGTGGTATTTGTGACGATTTCCGCCCTCTCCCATCCATTTCCTATGAAACATGTGTAAAAATTGCCGGATTGCCTGGCGTCAACTTTCTGTCGCGGCAGAGCTTATGAACGGTTATGGTCGGGCGTCTCTTTTCACGGCAACACGCATCAGGTTTAACCCTAATTGAAACGATGCTGGCGATCGCAGTGGTCGCCATTTTGGCGGGCGTGGCGATCTCGCGGTATCAGGATTATCGCGAACGAATACGGGTCAATCAGGCAAGGACCGATATCGCCGTCATGTCGAGCAAGATACGGCTGTATTACCTTGACGCCCATGCATACCCAATCAGCTTGGCTGAAATCGGCGCGCCCGCAAACGACCCTTGGGGACGGCCTTACATCTACGTTGATCTGACCTCGGTCAACGGGCATGGCAAAGCGCGCAAGGATCGTAAATTGAACCCGCTGAATTCGGACTACGACTTGTATAGCGTTGGCAAGGACGGCCTCAGCAAGCCCCAGATCAGCAATCGTGAAAGCCTGGACGATGTAATACGTGCGAACGATGGACAATTCATAGACCTGGCGGCGAACTTCTAGCCTATGCGAATCGACGGAAAATTCCTGCGCAGCCGCGTCGCACGACGAATTGCGACGCTGTTTTTCATTGCTGCGGTCGTTCCCACGTCGCTGCTTGCCGTCTTGACGTATCGCGATATCTCGCGCGTCGAACAGCAGCAACACCAGGCCGAACTGGTGGATGCCAGCCGCAGCTATGCAATGGGCATGTACGACCGTTTGCTTTTTGCGCACAGGATTGTCGATAGTCTGGCCCGGCAAGACGCCACGCAATGGCCCTTTAATGCACACGTCCCGATATTCGATTCGATCGTCCGGATCGGCGCACGCGATGCCGAGGCGCACCTCGGAGGCGGCGTCTCATTCCAAAATGAACACTTTCCGATGCTGCTGCTGCGCCCGGCAGCAGGAAAAGCAAACGGTGTCGATGTCTTTCTCGCCGCACCGGCTGCCAGCGCGCCGACACAGATCGTTCTGGCGCAGTTGAACCCGCATTACCTATGGGGCGATGCCGAAGACATCAATGCTGCGTTCGACATCTGTATCTACAACAATACTGACAGACTGCATTGCAGCTATCCCGACGACCGCCGGCAAGCCGGCGCCGACGCGCAACGTGGGCAATGGGATCTGTTCCTGAAAGCGGAATTTGGTGTGCCCGCGTGGACCGTAATCGCTACCCGACGCTTCGCTCCGCCGGCAACGCATTCCGATTTCTTCAATCTGTATCTGGGTGTCGCGGCATCCGCGGTGCTGCTGATCATTCTTCTGAGCCTGGTGCAGATCCGCCGCACAATGGTGCCGTTGGAGCGATTGATCGAGGGCACCGGGCGAATCGCCGAGGGCGATTTCAGCGATATCGTGGTCGACTCGCGCGACGAATTTGCCGATCTGACGGCTGCAGTCAATACGATGTCGCGTCGCATTCAGCGCCAGTTGTCGACGCTGCACACCCTGTCCAACATGTACAACGAAATGCGCGACAGCCTAGATCTTCCGCAAATGATCACGGTCGTCGGCGATGCGATGCGTCAGCGTGTGCCCGGCGCGACGCTGTACGTACTGCGTCTCTCGACACGGGAGCAGGAAGCGGACCGCCTTTTCGTACACCGGGGCACGGGCGCACCCGTGACGGAAAGCACGCTTAATCTGCAGGACCATGAAATCAAGAAGCTGACGCTGCACGCTTGCGGCATGGTCGACGCAGAATCGCCCTTTTTTGTTCGAGGCACTTCCGGCATGCGAAGCTGGTCCATCGCCTTGATGTGGCATGGACGTCCCTGCGGTTTTCTGAGCCTGGCGTGGCAGGGCCCGGTCGATTGGGACGAGGACATCGATTCCGATCTGCAGGAATTTGCCAGCCGCATGGCCATTGCTATCCAGATCGAGGACCGCGAACAGCGGCTTCTGCATCAGGCATTGTTCGACAGCCTGACGGGACTATTGAATCGCCATGGCCTGGAAGAACAGATTGCGCAGATCGAAAGCCATGACTCCCCTGCCGCCGTGCTGTTCGTCGATATCGACCGCTTCAAGTACGTCAACGACAACTTTGGGCACAAGATCGGCGACGTGTTGCTGCAGGCGATTGCAGTACGCTTGCGCGAGTTTACTGAATGCGGCATCGCGGCTCGTCTCGGAGGCGACGAATTCGTTCTGCTTCTGCCAGGCAAGGCGAACACTGAACAAGTGGCGGCATCGGCTACCGCCTTGATGGCAATGCTGACGCGGCCCTTCTTTATCGCAAGCGAACAATTTCTCGTCACGTGCAGCATCGGCATTGCAATGCACCCGGCCCCCTCCTCGGATCGTCTGACACTGATCGAACAAGCCGACATTGCGATGTACCGGGCAAAACAGAGTGGCCGCAACAATTACTGTTTCTACGATGAGCGAATGAGCGTCGAGAATCACGAACGTCTCGCGCTCGAAGTCGATTTGCGCCAGGCATTGCAGAATGAAGAATTCGTGCTGCACTATCAGCCGCGTGTCGATCTGAAAACTGGCAATATCGTTGGAGTCGAAGCCTTGCTGCGCTGGCAGCATCCAGGCAAGGGTATGGTGCAGCCGGCGCAATTCATCGGCTTGGCGGAAGAGACCGGCCTGATCGTGCCGCTCGGCTCCTGGGTGCTGCGCAATGCGTGCGCGCAGCATGCCGCATGGCGCCGTCTGGGGCTTGGCCCGATGCTGGTGGCCGTCAACGTGTCGACCAGGCAGTTTAGCGAACCGGATTTCGTCAAGACGATCGCGGCGATCCTGGCCGAAACCGGTCGGCCGGCCGATTGTCTGGAACTCGAACTCACCGAGAGTATGGTGATGGACGAA
>DATAHI010000013.1:0-3502 GCA_036263255.1 Oxalicibacterium sp.
CACGGGCGGCATCCTGACCGGCACCACCCCGAACCCGATCGTAGCCTCGATGGCGGTGACGACGGGCGCTGCCACACCGTTCAATATTTCGATCGACTACACCGGCACGCAGCAGAACGCCGGCGATTTCGGTGTGGCGAAGCAGTTCCAGGATGGCTTTGCCTCCGGCAGCCTGTCCGGCTTCAATGTTTCGACCGATGGCACCATCGTCGGCAACTACACTAACGGCCGCTCGGCAGTGCTGGGGCAGGTCGTGCTGACCAACTTCGCCAATCCGAACGGCTTGCAGAACATCGGCAACAACCAATGGGTGGAAACCGCGGACTCCGGCGTGCCGCTGGTCAGCACACCGGGCACCAGTGGCCTGGGTTCTGTGCAGTCCTCTCGCGTCGAGGAATCGAACGTCGACCTGACAGCGGAACTGGTCAACATGATCACGGCGCAACGCTATTACCAGGCGAATGCGCAGACCATCAAGACGGAAGACCAGATCATGCAGACGCTGGTCAACCTTCGCTAACAGTAGTCAATAAGAAAACGCCGCGCGCGGTTCGTCCGCGGGCGGCATCGGGAGAATCTCATGGACCGTCTGATCTATGTCGCCATGACCGGCGCCAAGCAGATCCTGGAACAGCAGGCGACGACCACCCACAATCTCGCCAATGCATCGACGACGGGTTTCCGTGCGCAGCTCGACAGTTTCCGCGCGGTGCCGGTGGTCGGCAGTCCTTCGCCGACGCGCGCCTTCGTCGTCGATTCCACTGTCGGCAGCGATTTCAGTGTCGGTCCGATTCAGCAGACGGGCCGCGATCTGGACGTCGCCGTGGCGGGCAAGGGCTGGATTGCTGTCGAGCGTCCGGACGGCAGCGAGGCCTACACGCGCAGCGGCAGCCTGAAAATCAACGAGAACGGCGTGCTGCAGACGCAAAGCGGCCTGAACGTGTTGGGCGACGGCGGTCCGATTTCCATTCCGCCGGACGTGCGTGTCACGATCGGCAAGGACGGCACTCTGTCCTCGGTGCAGGAAGGCAGCACGCCCGGCAGCACGATTCAGCTCGGCCGCCTGAAACTGGTCAATCCGGATGAAACGAACCTGGTGCGGGGCGACGACGGCCTGTTTTCCACCAAGGATGGCGATCCGGCAGAGGCCGATGCCAACGTGACGCTGGTCGACGGCGCAGTCGAAGGCAGCAATGTCAACGTGGTCGACGCGATGGTCAACATGATCGCGCTGTCGCGCCAGTTCGAAATGCATATGGAATCGCTGAAGCGCGCCGAGAGCAACGATGCAAAAGCATCGGAATTTATGGCTTTGAGTTGATGTGTCTGCGGGCACAATGAGCAGCATGTAGTTTTTCCGCCGTTTGTTGCCGCCGCTTTTTGCCGTTTTCGGCACTGGAGAAGAAAATGATTCGTTCCCTTTGGATTGCCAAAACTGGTCTGGATGCGCAGCAAACGCAGATGGACGTCATCTCCAACAACTTAGCGAACGTCAGCACGACCGGCTTCAAGCGCTCGCGCGCCGTGTTCGAGGACATGCTGTATCAGAACCTGCGCCAGCCGGGCGCTGCGTCGTCGGAGCAGACCGATCTGCCTTCCGGCCTGCAAATCGGTACCGGTGTGCGCCCGGTCGCGACCGAGCGTATTCACACGCAAGGCAACCTGCAACTGACGGGCAACAGCAAGGACGTCGCAATTCAGGGTGATGGTTTCTTCCAGGTGCTGATGCCGGACGGCACCACGGCTTACACGCGCGATGGTTCGTTCCAGACCGATCCGAACGGCCAGCTTGTGACGTCGAGCGGCTTTCCGATCCAGCCATCGATCACGATTCCGGCAAACGCCACCGCATTGTCGATCAGCCGCGACGGTATCGTCAGCGTGACGGTACCTGGCAGTGCGGCAGCGACGCAGGTCGGCACCATCCAGCTGGCGACCTTCATCAACCCGGCGGGTTTGCAGAGCATGGGCGAGAACCTGTACGTGGAGACCACCGCATCGGGCACGCCGAATACCGACACGCCGGGTACGAACAGCGCCGGCATTTTGTCGCAGAACTATGTGGAAACCTCGAACGTGAACGTGGTCGAGGAAATGGTCAACATGATTCAGACGCAGCGCGCGTACGAAATGAACAGCAAGGCGATCACCACGTCGGACCAGATGCTGCAGCGTTTGACCCAGATGTAATGTGCAGACGTAACTGCCGGACGTAATTGGAGTAAGCAATATGAAATGCATTCTGTGGGCCGCCGCCGCATCCGTCGCTTTGTTGAGCGCGTGCTCGACCACGCCCGATACCGTCATCAGCACGCCGTTGACGGCACGTCCGCAGCCGTCTGCACTGGCGGCGCCGACCAACGGCGCGATTTTTCAAAGCGCCGCGTATCGGCCGATTTTCGAGGATCGCCGCGCACGCCTGATCGGCGACACGATCACGATCGTGATCAATGAAAAGAGCTCGGCTGGCAAGGCGGCCGGCAGTGCCGAGAGCAAATCCGGCAAGCTCGGCGCATCGGCGCCGAACCTGTTCGGCATCCTTCCAGGCTTCACCGGCAATCTGAGCGCGAGCGCGTCGACCTCGACCGATTTCCAGGACAAGGGCAGCGTCACGTCCAGCAACAACTTCCTGAGCACGCTGACGGTGACTGTCATCGAGGTACTGCCGAACGGGAATCTGATTGTCGGCGGAGAAAAGCAGATCGCGCTTGACAAGAGTTCCGAATACATCCGTTTCTCCGGCGTGATCGATCCCGCCACCATTACGGCCGGCAATATCGTGTCGTCGACGCAGGTCGCCGACGCCAAGATCGAATACCGCACCAACAATCATGTCGACAAGGCTGAAGTCATGTCGGCGCTGGCACGGTTCTTCCTGACCGTGATGCCTCTGTAACGGGGCGAAGGAAAAAGCATGATGATCGCCATCCTGAAACGAAGCCTGCAGGTACTTGCCTGTTCCGCCTGTCTGCTGCTGCCGCTTGCCTCGCACGCGGAGCGTCTGAAGGATCTTGCCAATATCCAGGGCGTGCGCGAAAACCAATTGATCGGGTATGGCCTCGTCGTTGGTCTCGACGGCAGCGGCGATCAGACCACGCAGACGCCTTTTACCGTGCAAAGCATCGTCAACATGATGCAGCAGATGGGCGTGACACTGCCGCCGGGAACAAGCCTGCAGTTGAAGAACGTAGCCGCCGTGATGGTCACCACTTCTTTGCCTGCCTTCGCGCAGCCGGGCCAGACGCTGGACATTACCGTGTCGTCGATGGGTAATGCAAAAAGTCTGCGTGGCGGCACCCTGTTGATGACGCCGCTGAAAGGCGCGGATGGCCAGATCTACGCGATGGCGCAAGGTAACGTCGTTGTCGGCGGAGCCGGTGCTTCTGCCAACGGCAGCAAGGCGCAAGTCAATCATCTGAGCGTAGGCCGCATCTCCGCAGGCGCTACGGTGGAACGTGCGGTCGCAACCAGCCTGGGCCAGAACGACAGCGTTACGCTGGAA
>DATAHI010000014.1:0-9547 GCA_036263255.1 Oxalicibacterium sp.
TCATGAATTCGCCCTGGAAGCCAATCAGACCGCGTGCCGGAATGCGGTACTCCAGACGCACACGGCCCTTGCCGTCCGGTTCCATGTTCTGCAGGTCGCCACGACGACGGCCCAGTTCTTCCATCACGCCACCTTGGTTGGCTTCTTCCACGTCGACGGTCAGGTTTTCGTATGGCTCATGGCGCACGCCGTCAACCATCTTGAACACCACGCGCGGACGCGAGACAGCCATCTCGAAACCTTCGCGGCGCATATTCTCGATCAGAATGGTCAGGTGCAATTCGCCGCGGCCCGACACTTCGTAGGTCGAATCGTCATTCTCTGCCTGCACCACACGCAAGGCCATGTTGGACTTCAATTCTTTTTCCAGACGATCGCGAATCTGACGCGTCGTCACGAACTTGCCTTCGCGGCCGGCCAGCGGTGAAGTGTTGACCATGAAGTTCATCGTCAGCGTCGGCTCGTCGATCTTTAGCATCGGCAGACCTTCCGGCGCATCTGGCGCGCAAATCGTGCTGCCGATACCGATTTCCTCGATGCCGTTGATCAGGACGATGTCGCCTGCCTGTGCTTCGTCAACCAGTACGCGGTCCAGGCCTTTGAAGGTCAGCACCTGGTTGATACGCGCCTTGGTTGGCTTGTCGTCCGGGCCGTTCATCCAGACCACGTCTTGCAAGGCTTTCACGCGACCACGCAGGATACGACCGACGCCGATTTTGCCGACATAGGACGAGTATTCCAGCGAGGTGATTTGCAGTTGCAGAGGACCGTCCGGATCATCCTCACGCGCAGGAACGTGTTCCAGAATCGCATCGAACAGCGGCTCCATATTGCCTTCGCGCACGGTGTCTTCCAGACCGGCGTAACCCTTGAAACCCGATGCGTAAATGATCGGGAAATCCAACTGCTCGTCGGTTGCGCCAAGCTTGTCGAACAATTCGAAGGTCGCGTTGACAGCCTTTTGCGGATCCGCGTTTTCGCGGTCGATCTTGTTGACCACAACGATAGGTTTCAAACCCAGCGCCAGCGCCTTGCGCGTCACGAAACGCGTCTGCGGCATCGGGCCTTCCTGCGCATCGACCAGCAACAGCACGCTGTCGACCATCGACAGCACGCGCTCCACTTCGCCGCCGAAGTCGGCGTGGCCCGGCGTATCGACGATATTGATGTGCGTGCCCTTGTACTCGACCGCGCAATTCTTCGACAAGATCGTGATGCCGCGTTCCTTCTCGATATCGTTCGAGTCCATCACGCGGGCATCGACCTGCTGGTTTTCGCGGAAGGTACCGGATTGGCGCAGCAATTGGTCGACCAACGTGGTTTTACCGTGGTCAACGTGGGCGATGATGGCGATGTTACGAATGGCGCGTTTTGAATTTGACATGGTCTGAGTATTGCGTGAAAGCGGGCTAAAAAGCCAGCGTGAGAAACCGATTTGGGAAACCGCGCATTATAGCACGCGAGCCTTTCCCAAATCAGGGAAAACCCCGAAATTTCAATGAGTTGCTGGAAGATTTTTGCTGTTTGCCTGAGACAAGGAAACAACTCGGCCGCAGTGACTTGCAAAAGACACTATTTGACCGCAGCGTGCATCAGCGAGATGACGTGCTGATGACTTAGCTGAGCTGCGTGGAAATTAGCCGTTCCGGCGCGAGTACGCCGTATTGCTGCATGCGGCCGGTACCGAGAAGGCAGCCGTCGAGCTGTCGATACACCCGCACACGCCCTTGCTCGGAAGGCAAGACCGTATTTTCCTTACCGAGCGCGAGACGCTGGCCTTGCAAGAAGCGGCGCGCCAGATCTTCCGTCAACCGCACCTCGGGAAAGGAGCGCAGCAAGGCATCGACCGGCGCTAATGAGGCCACGCGCTGCGTTTCTTCCAGCACGGCAAACTGTTCCAGCGTCACCACGTTACGCATGTCGAGATTGCCGACCTGCACGCGGCGCAAGGCTTGCAGATGCGCACCGCAGCCCAGCGCGGCGCCGACATCTTCACCCAGCACGCGGATGTATGTGCCCTTGCTGCAGCACACGCGCAAGCGCAACAGCGGCGCCTCGTAATCGATCAGTTCAAGCGTATGGATGGTCACCGCGCGCGCTTCGCGTTCCAGCGTGACGCCGGCGCGCGCGTATTCATACAGGGGCTTGCCGTCGCGCTTGAGCGCCGAGTACATAGGCGGCACTTGCTCGATATCGCCGGTGAATTGCGGCAGCACCGCCTCGATTTGCGCGAGCGTGACATTGACTGCCCGGGTCTCCAGCACGTCACCCTCGGTATCCCCGGTGGTGGTACGGACGCCCAGATGCACGACGGTCTCGTAAGTCTTGTCTGCTTCCAGCAAATCCTGCGAGAACTTGGTCGCCTCGCCGAAGCACAAGGGCAGCAAGCCAGTCGCAAACGGATCCAGCGTGCCGGTGTGGCCCGCCTTCTCGGCGTTCAGCAGCCGCTTCGCTTTGATTAATGCATCGTTGCTGGAAAGGCCGACCGGTTTGTCGAGCAGCAGTACGCCGTGCACAGGCACGCGCTTGCGTTTGGCTGGGGAAAGCGCCATTGGATATTGGGAGGTGGCAGCCGTCGTAACGGCGGTTAAATCTGAAAATGCGACGACTGACGATCAGTCTTCGGCGTCGGCTGCGCGCGTGGCATTCGCTTCATCGATCAGTCGCGACATTTCAATGCCGCGCGCGGTCGAGGTGTCGTGCACGAAGTGCAGCTCGGGCAAGGTATGGATGGTCAGCCGACGGCCGAGCTCCTTGCGCAGATAACCGGAAGCTGCCTGCAAGCCGGACAGCGTCTTGCGGATTGCGTCCTGATCATCGACGAGCGTCGTGAAAAATATCTTCGCGTGCGCGTAGTCCGGCGTGACCTGCACCTCAGTGATGGTGATCATGCCGACGCGCGGGTCCTTCAATTCGTACGCAATCAGTTCAGCCAAATCGCGCTGGATCTGGTCGGCGACGCGCAAACCGCGCCCAGGTATGGATTTACTATGCTTGGCCATGATCGATGTCCGCAACCATTGCTGCGCCAGCAGCCTGACGGCGGATGACGCACCGATAAGAGAAAGAAGGGAGGCGCTTGGCCTCCCTCGTCATTACAGCGTGCGGGCGACTTCCTGAACTTCGAAGACTTCGAGCTGATCGCCTTCCTTGATGTCGTTGAAGTTCTTCAGTGTCAGGCCGCATTCGAAGCCGGACTTCACTTCCTTCACGTCATCTTTGAAGCGCTTCAGCGAATCAAGTTCGCCGGTCCACACCACGACGTTGTTACGCAGCAAACGAACCGATGCGCCACGTTTGACCGTGCCTTCGAGTACGTAGCAACCTGCAATGGCGCCGACCTTGCTAACCAGAATGACTTGGCGAATCTCGACCAGACCCAGTGCCTGTTCGCGCTTCTCCGGAGCCAGCATGCCGGACATCGCCGCCTTGATCTCGTCTACCGCATCGTAAATGATGTTGTAGTAACGGATGTCGACGCCATTGGCTTCGGCCAGCTTGCGTGCCGATGCATCTGCACGCGTATTGAAGCCGATGATGACCGCTTTCGAAGCGACCGCCAAGTTGACGTCGGATTCGGAAATGCCACCGACTGCGGCATGGACGACTTGCACGCGCACTTCGCTGGTCGATAGCTTTTGCAGCGAACCTACCAAGGCTTCCTGCGAACCTTGCACGTCGGTCTTGATGATCATCGGCAGGTTTTTGACCTCGCCTTCGCCCATGTTCTCGAACATGTTCTCCAGTTTAGCCGCCTGCTGCTTGGCCAGTTTGACGTCACGGAATTTGCCTTGGCGGAACAGACCGATTTCACGCGCCTTGCGCTCGTCTGCCATCACGACGACTTCCTCGCCGGCATTCGGCACTTCGGTCAAACCTTGAATCTCGACCGGAATCGACGGACCGGCTTCGGTAATCGCCTTGCCGTTCTCATCGAGCATCGCACGCACGCGGCCGTAAGCAGAACCTGCCAGCACCACGTCGCCGCGTTTCAGCGTACCGCCCTGCACCAGGATCGTTGCGACCGGACCGCGGCCCTTATCGAGCTTGGCTTCGACAACCAGGCCGCGCGCAGGCGCATCGACCGGGGCTTTGAGTTCGAGCACTTCGGCTTGCAACAGCACTTGCTCCAGCAGGCTGTCGATGCCCTGCCCGGTCTTGGCCGACACCGGCACGAATGGCGAATCGCCGCCGTATTCTTCCGGCACGACTT
Source organism: Oxalicibacterium sp. (assembly GCA_036263255.1). Classification (GTDB taxonomy): domain Bacteria; phylum Pseudomonadota; class Gammaproteobacteria; order Burkholderiales; family Burkholderiaceae_D; genus Oxalicibacterium. The sequence goes on from DATAHI010000014.1 coordinate 4,214, forward strand.
GTTCGGCAATCAGTTCCTGGCTGACACGGTCGGGATTCGCGCCCGGCTTGTCGATCTTGTTGATCGCAACCACGAGCGGCACACCGGCGGCTTTCGCATGCGCGATCGCCTCTTTCGTCTGCGGCATCACGCCGTCGTCCGCTGCCACTACGAGAATGACAATGTCGGTCGCCTTCGCGCCGCGGGCACGCATTGCGGTAAACGCCTCGTGGCCCGGTGTATCGAGGAAGGTGATCATGCCGCGCGGTGTTTCGACGTGATAAGCGCCGATGTGCTGCGTAATACCGCCAGCTTCGCCCGATGCCACTTTCGCGCGACGAATGTAGTCAAGCAGCGAGGTCTTGCCGTGGTCGACGTGACCCATCACGGTCACTACCGGCGCACGCGGCAGCAATTCGGCGTTCGCATGTTCTTCACCGCCGGTGGTCAGCATCGCTTCCGGATCGTCGAGCTTGGCCGCATGAGCGGTGTGCCCCATTTCCTCGACCACGATCATCGCGGTTTCCTGGTCCAGCACCTGGTTGATCGTGACCATCTGGCCCAGCTTCATCAGCTGCTTGATCACTTCGGACGCCTTGACTGCCATCTGGTGGGCCAATTCGGCCACAGTGATCGTCTCCGGTACGTGAACCTCGCGCACGATGGCTTCGGTTGGTACCTGGAAGTTGCTTTCGCGCTCATCGCCGTGCGAACGGCGGTTCTTCGGGCCGCCCGCACGCCATGCGTCGCGGCCGCCACCTGTTGCGCCGCGGGTCTTGAGACCGCCTGGACGTTTCTTGGAATCATCCTGCCAAGTCGACGATACGTTGGCCGACTTGATCGACTTCTTGTCGACCGGGGCTTTCTTGTCGTCCTTCTTTTCGCCGGGCTTCTTGTCGGCTGGCTTGTGCAAGGTACCTTCGCTGCTCTTCGCAGCCGGTGCCGGCTCAGGCGCCTTGATCACGCGACGCGGCGCGTTCATCATGGCCTTGATCTGTGCGACTTCGTCAGCCACCGCCTTGCGTGCCTGCTCGGCAGCAGCAGCGCGCTCCGCCGCATCGCGTGCGGCTGCCTCTGCGACCTGCTGCGCAGCCTTCTTGCTGGCATCGTCGTCGAGACGCTTTTTCTCTTCGGCAGCGGTTTCGTTGGCCTTGGCTGTTGAAGCCTTTCCAGATGCGGCCTTCTTCGCTTCGCCTTCGGCTTCCTGCAAAGCCTTGGCCTGTGCCGCCTTTTCCTCTTCCAACTTGGCGAGACGCTCCTGCTTTTCGCGCAAATCAGCTTCCTGGCGCGCAATCAGTTCGGCCTGACGCCGTGCTTCCTCGGCACGACGCTGCTGTTCAGCCTCGTCGATGACTGGTGCAGCCGGCTTTGCCGGTGCTTCCTCGACCGCCGGTTCGTCGCGTTTGACGAAGGTGCGCTTCTTGCGTACCTCAACCTGGATCGTGCGCGACTTGCCGGTGGCATCCGCCTGCTTGATCTCGGTCGTTTCCTTGCGGGTCAGGGTGATCTTCTTTTTTTCGCGATCGGGCGTGGCACCGTGCGCGCGGCGCAGGTGCTCGAGGAGCTTGTCCTTGTCGGCCTTCGACAATTCGTCGGACGCCGAGCTCTTCTCGACGCCGGCGTCACGCAATTGCGTGAGCAGCAGATCTGCCGGCATTTTGAGCTCGGTGGCAAATTGGGCTACGTTGTTACTCGCCATTCAGTCCTCTTTTCTATGTGACACGTTGTATGACAAACCGACTCCCCGCGATTACTTGGCTTCCGCCATGTTCCATACCTTGGCTTGCAGCGCCTTGGCGTGGTCGTCGTATTTGGCATCGATGAGCTTCATCTCATCGTCGGTCACATCTTCAAATTCAGTTTCAATCAGACGGCGCGCACGCTCGGCTGGCAGCGCAAGAATCGCGCCGAATTCGTCATACGCCAGGCCAGCGAAGGCTTCGACGGTCTTGATGCCGGCCAGACCGAGCTTGCCGGCGAGGACGCGGTCCATGCCGTCCAAGTTGACGAGCGCATCGTCCATGCCTTCAAGGCCTTCCTCGGAAGCAATCGCCTCGGTCAGCAATGCGTCACGCGCGCGGTTACGCAGCTCGTTGACGGTTTCCTCGTCGAAGGATTCGATGTCCAGCATTTCGCTGATCGGCACATAGGCGATTTCTTCCAACGTGGCAAAGCCTTCTTCGATCAGGATGTTGGCGACCTCTTCGTCGACATCCAGCTTTTCCATGAACAGCGCACGAATTGCGGCAGTTTCCGCCTGCGACTTGTCGGCCGATTCTTCGGCCGTCATGATATTGATCTGCCAGCCGGTCAGCTCGGACGCCAAGCGCACGTTCTGACCGCCGCGGCCAATCGCAATGGCGAGGTTTTCCTCGTCGACCACGACGTCCATCGCATGCTTGTCTTCATCGACCACGATCGACGAGACGTTCGCCGGCGCCAGTGCGCCGATCACGAATTGTGCAGGATCCTCGGACCACAGCACGATGTCGACGCGCTCGCCGCCCAATTCACCAGTCACTGCTTGCACGCGCGAACCGCGCATGCCGACACAGGTGCCGATCGGGTCGATGCGCTTGTCGTTGGTGAAGACCGCGATCTTTGCGCGCACACCTGCATCCCGCGCTGCCGATTTGATTTCCAGCAGGCCTTGTTCGATTTCCGGCACTTCCAGCTCGAACAGCTTCATGATGAATTCTGGCGCGGTGCGCGACAGGATCACTTGCGGGCCGCGCGCATTGCGGTCGATGCGCAGGATATAGGCGCGGACGCGGTCGCCGATGCGCAGGTTTTCCTTTGGAATCATCTGGTCGCGCGGCAAACGCGCTTCGATGCGGCCCGATTCGACGATCGCATCGCCACGTTCCATGCGCTTGATGGTGCCGGTGACCAGCGAGTCGCCACGCTCCAGGAAATCGTTCAGAATCTGTTCGCGCTCGGCATCGCGGATACGCTGCAGAACGACCTGCTTGGTGTCCTGCGCAAAGCGGCGGCCAAAATCGACGGACTCGATCGGCTCTTCAATATAGTCGTCGACTTCGATATCGGAAATCTGCTCTTTCGCTTCGAAGTGCAGGATCTCCTGGTCGGGCAGCTGCAGACCGGCCTCGTCAGGAACCACATGCCAGCGGCGGAAAGTTTCGAATTCGCCGTTTTCACGATCGATGGAAACGCGGATGTCGACGTCGCCTTCATAGCGCTTCTTCGTCGCCTGCGCGAGCGCATGCTCCAGCGCGCCGAAGACGATTTCCTTATCGACGTTCTTTTCACGCGCTAGTGCGTCAACCAGCAATAAAATTTCGCGACTCATGCTTTGCGACTCCTAAAATCCACTTTTGGCACCAAGCGTGCCTTGTCTACATCGGCGAGCGTAAATTCAAGCATCGCCGGCCCCTGATTGCCTTCAAATTCCAGTGCCAGCGTATCGCCGACCGGTTCCTGCAAAATTCCTTGAAACGACTTGCGATTGGCCGCGCCAGGCATCGGCATGCGCAACTTGACGATCGCTTCCGCGCCGGCAAATCGCACATAGTCCGAAAACTTCTTCAATGGACGATCGAGCCCAGGAGAAGAAACCTCCAGGCGTTCATAGTTGGCGTTTTCCACGGTCAGCACATGCAATAGCTGATGCGTGACCTTCTCGCAATCGTCGACCGTGATGGCGCCCTTGTCGGCATCTTCCGGTAGGAAATCGATATAGACGCGCAGCAATCCGCGCGCAGCCTGTTCGAAATCGACCAGCTCGTAGCCCATGCCCGTTACGGTTTTCTCTATCAACGCCGACAACTGCAAATGAATCTCTCCGGAAGAAGGTCGCGCACTGGCGCCTCCTGTTCTGCACCATGCCGCAACGCGACAGCGCAAATGGTTCAACAAAAAAAAAATGGGCATCTGCCCATCTTTTTTATCATTCTGACCACCAAAATCAATGCCAAAAAACTAAATTTCTGGCTGGCGGCCTTCCGAATTATAGCCGATCACACGACTTGCCGCAATTCAGTTTGGCAAGCCGGCGCACCGGCAAGACAGAATTTTCTGCTCATACCTTTGAACGGCGACGCATGCCGCCCGCACCGTGCGGGTTACCACGCGCTTGCCCGCCGGGCCTGCGCCCTTGGCTCATGCCCGGAAAACCAAGAGCAGTTTGCAAGGGATCCGGCTGACGGCTGCGTGGCTGTGCATTGCGACCACCCGACTTGGCATTCTGGCTTTGTCCGCGCCCCTGCCCTTGACCCTGCCCTTGACGGGCGCCCATGCTCTGCCATTGGCTTGGGCTGGTTGGCCCATTAATGCTGTCGAAGCGCGGGCCGCGATTGCCATTGTTGCCGCCGCGTTCATTGCCACGCGCTTTCGCGCCGCCGCTTGCCGGCTTCTCCAAGCCGCTCAACGCCATCAAATCACGCACGGCGTGCTCATCCATTTCTTCCCAGCGGCCGCGCTTCAAGCCCCGCGGCAGGGTCATCGAGCCGTAGCGGGTGCGTATCAGGCGCGATACCGTCAACCCGACCGCCTCGAACATGCGGCGCACTTCGCGATTGCGGCCTTCGCCGATCGTGACGCGATACCATTTGTTGATGCCTTCGCCGCCGCCATCCGCGATACGGGAAAACTGCGCCGGACCATCTTCCAGCTCGACGCCGGCCAACAGCTTCTGCCGCATGCCCTCCTCAAGTTCGCCTAAGGTACGCACCGCGTACTCCCGATCGATGCCATAACGCGGATGCATCAGCCGGTTTGCCAGATCTCCGGAAGTCGTGAACAGCAGCAAGCCTTCCGTATTGAAATCGAGACGGCCGACTGCGAGCCATTTGCCTGTTTTCATCGTCGGCAGACGATCGAACACCGATGGCCGGCCTTCGGGATCATTGGTGCTGACGATCTCGCCAGCCGGCTTGTGATAAACAAGCACGCGCGGCGGACGCTTGCTGACCTTGCGCTGGATCAACTTGCCATTGATGCGTACCTGATCGGTCGGCAGGATACGTTGACCAATATGTGCCGGTTCGCCATTCACGGAGACACGGCCCGCGATGATCAGCTCTTCCATATCGCGGCGCGAACCAAGGCCAGCCTCGGCCAGCACCTTATGCAGTTTCGGCGCATCGTCTTCGGCGGTGAGATTGCGACGCGCGTTCTTGGATTCGGCCTGGCGGCGCTTGTCGCCAGAGGCATTGTCATCTGCCTGACTGTCATAGGCTTCCGACGTGACGAAGGAAAAGACGTCATCCGCGTCGACAGCTTTCACGTTCGGCTTACCGCGCGGTGGATTTCCCTTGCCGCGCGATGTTCCACCATTCTTCTTGCGATCCGGGCTAGCTGCACCTTGCGCCCGCGGCTCCGCTACACCGTCTGCCT
>DATAHI010000015.1:0-15935 GCA_036263255.1 Oxalicibacterium sp.
CGGGTGTGCACATTCCCGCAGAGAACGAGCCGTCGCCTTATCTGCTCGCATTCGCGGAAGACAAGACCGATGTCTACATCCTGTACAGTACGAACGCGCTTGTATTGAAGCAATACATGCCTCGGTTGCAGATCTTGCGTATTCCGGACACCTATAATGTGCGCTGTGAATACGGTATTGCCGCTGCAACGGGAAGTGCACTGGGCAGAAGCTTCACGGCCTTTGTGCGATCTGACGCGGGCCAGCACATTCTGCGCGAGTATGGTTTCGATACTCCGCCTTGAAGGCGAACGCCACGTGTCGCTTTTGGTCTACTCCTACTCGTATAACGAAAGGAGAGTGACATGGCTTCCACCGAAAAAAGTAGCGTGCAGAAAGACCAGGATCGTACCGGCAACCCGCAGCCCGCCACGCGGACTACATCCGGTAACCCGGACGACGTGCGTGCAAAAGCGGCAGATTTGTTAGAGAAGGACAATGAAGAAAAACTGGGAGAGCAGAATCTCGACAAGAAGCTCGATAAAACGGGCGGTTGAACGAGCAGGGAAACGGGAGAGCCGATCGACCGTCGGATCGAACGTTGTCGGCAGTGATTCGCAGCATGCGAATCAGACGGATCTCGCGGAGTAGATCATGCGGGGTCTTTTCGAATTCGAGCAGGATGGCCGTTATCCGCTACGCCGCATACCAATGGTCATGCGCTTCAAACTCGATGCATGCGGCATCAAATTGCCGCTGATTGCGTGGGCGCAACTGAGCCGTGAGCAACGAGAGCGGCTGGTCGACTTGCCGTGTACTTCCAATGAAGAGAAGCATCGCTATCGCGAATTGATTGCACAGATGCTGGAGGCACACGCTGACAATCCGGATGCGGCAATTCAGCTGGTTCCAGTCGGGCCATTCCCGCTATGGCGCGATACTTCCAGCGTGCCGCAGCAGATTGTCGATCATCTGAAGGAGATAGGCTTGCCTGCGCCGACAATCGCGCAATGGCAGAGCCTTAATGATCTGCAGCGTTTTGCCCTGTTGAAACTCACGCGCGCCGGCCACCAAAACGCGAACCTTCTACCGGCCCTGCGCGAATTTCATCTTGTCTGAGTGATGCGGTGCTTTTTTCCGACACCGGATTCAGCATTCTTCCGATAGGCCGATATGGCCGAGCTCGATAGAATTCACTCAACAACACCGGAGCCGGCGGTTCGAAAATATACCGGCACCAACAACTGGAAGATGTATGCTGTCTGCATCTTTCTGGCGCCACCCGATCAAGCAGCCTCAAGGGCCTTGGTCAATGTGTCCAGGTCGTAAGGCTTCGACAGAAGCTTGGCCGAAAATCCCACACTCTTCACATCAAAATTGGCGTGTCCGCTCGCGAAGATCACTCGCGTGACCGGATTGCTGCGCAGAGCTTGCGCGGCGAGCTCGACGCCGGACATTTTCGGCAGATTGATGTCGGTCAACAAAATGTCCACACTGTTGTCTTGAAGATAGGCAAGCGCATCTTCCGCACTTGTTACTCCCTGCACGGTATGCCCCATCAGACGCAGCAGTTCACAAGTGATTTCCTGCGAGTCGAGATAATCCTCCACCACGAGTATGTGCTTCGGCACGTATTGCTGGGTTTCTTTCATGTTGCCTTCGGTGTGTCGGATAAGTTGAGCTCGTCTTGTATCACATCGAGCGCGACAGTTCAATTTTCCTGCCGGCAAAGAGAGGAGGCGCGGAACGATTCTGTGAATTGCATTAGCATAGCGCGCAACGACAATTTCGGGGCCAAGAATGACACTCAAGATCAGCTCGCACTTCGACGCGGGCGCAATTGAAGTCCTGCAGGCTGAACGCGCACAGGATATTACCTTGAGCTTGCGCAAGGATTCGCATGCAGATATCGCGCAGTGGTTTTACTTCCGTCTACAGGGCGCGCGCGGCGAACGGTGCGTCCTACGCATTTTGAATGCAGGCGAGGCGATTTTTCCGGACGGGTGGACGGGTTACCAAGCGGTGGCGAGTTATGACAGGCAAAACTGGTTTCGCGTCGCGACCGCCTATGACGGCCAGGTGCTGACAATTTCGCATACGCCGCAGTTCGACAGCGTGTACTACGCGTATTTCGAACCGTATTCCTGGGAGCGCCATCTGGCGCTGCTCGACCGGGCCCAAATGGCCGATCATGTGAGGCTGGAAGATATCGGCAATACCATCGAGGGACGTGATTTGAACATGCTGGTTGTTGGCGATCCGGCGACCGGCGACCCGGCTGCACGAAAAAAGGTATGGATCATTGCGCGCCAGCATCCGGGTGAGACGATGGCGGAATGGTTCGTGGAAGGCGTGCTCGATGTGCTGCTGGATCGCGAAGCAGCGCTCACCAAGACCTTGCTTGATCACGCGGTGTTCTACATCGTGCCCAATATGAATCCGGACGGCGCGGTGCGCGGTAATTTGCGCACGAATGCGGCCGGCGCCAACCTGAATCGGGAATGGATGGAACCTTCGCTGGAAATCAGTCCGGAGGTCTTCCACGTCAGGAAGCGGATGCATGATACGGGTTGCGACCTTTTCCTCGACATTCATGGAGACGAATCGATCCCGTATGTGTTCGTCGCCGGCAGCGAAATGCTGGAAGGCTTCAGCGAACAGCAGGCGGCCGAACAGCAAGCTTTTATCGACTGCTTCCTGCGCTCGAGCGAGGATTTCCAGGCTGAGGTCGGCTACGAGAGCGGCAAATACCGGGCGGATATGCTGAAGCTGGCGTCGAAATATGTGGGCCACACTTTCAAATGCGTGTCGCTGACGCTGGAAATGCCGTTCAAGGACAATGCGCGGTCGCCGCAGCCCAAGCTGGGCTGGAACGGCGCACGCAGCGCCCAGTTGGGGCGGGATATTCTTCCTGCGATTCTCGCCAACGTGCGAAGAAACGCAAATAAGGGCGCACGATGAGTGTCGAGATCGAAAGGAAATTCCTGGTGCTCGGCAGCGCCTGGAAGACGCTCGGGCAGCCGATCGCGTTGCGGCAAGGTTACCTGTCGTCGCATCCCGATCGTACGGTACGGGTGCGCATCGAAGGTCAACAGGGTACGTTGACGATCAAAGGACGCTCGCAGGGCGCCACGCGCGGCGAATGGGAATACCCGATTCCGCTGGCAGATGCTGCTGCACTGCTCGATGGTTTGTGTGAACGACCGTTGATCGAGAAGACGCGCACGCGCATTACGCATGCCGGCATGATGTGGGAAGTCGACGAATTCTTCGGAGACAATCTCGGCCTCGTCGTGGCGGAAATCGAGCTTGATTCGGAAGATCAGGTCTTCGAGAAGCCCGACTGGATCGGCGAGGAAGTGACGCAGGACGCGCGCTATTTCAACTCCAGTCTGATCAGGCGACCGTACACGTCATGGTAAGCGCGGCGTGTTCAGTGGAGATGGCCCGCGCTGGTCGGCACATCTTCCGGCATCTCAGCATGCGCAAGTTCCGCGTCGATATCGGGGAACAGCGGGGCGCCGCAATCGTCGCAAAATTCCATCGGAAAATGCTCGGCGTGATGCTTGATCTGCGTGATCCCGCATTCCTCCAGCAAGGAAACGATCTCCTCCAGCGGTGACTTGCGATCGATGCCGGATCCGATTCCGAGTTCGTCGGGCGGCGCAGCCTCATACGGCAATTCCTCCGCATCTTCCGGCCCGTACAAGGGCCATACCACGCCATACACCACGTCTTGATCTCGGCTCAGTGCAAAGCTGATGCGGTATTCGTCGATGCGTCCGCCGCTTTCTTCTTCGCCAAAACCACCGATGACGGCCTGCAGGGCGCCGGCATCGACGTTGAGCGTATGGGTCAGATAGTGCACGGCGGCGCGGATCGATGCCGGACGAATGTTGCGGTCGCCTTCGCGGCAGGCGGCGAAATAAGCTTCCGGCAGCAACAGTTCGACGCCGCAGCCTGGCAGAAGACGCGTGACGGTCGGCATTGCCTGCGTGTTCCATTGCGATAGTGCGACGTCACGTTCGTTGGGATCGGGTGATTCCTGCCAACGGAACAGCGGCTCGCCGCTGGCGGCGGCCACGACGGCGATCAGATAGCGTGTGTCGGCGAGAAACGGAGCGGTCTCGGCCTGATGCGGATCGAGCTTGACGAAACTTCCCTTCACGGCAGCTTGTGCGAGGCGCTGGGTCAGCGCATGGGTTTCCGCATGATTGCGTGGCAGCTGATCGATCGAGTACAACATTGGCGCCATCGCCATCTTTGCATTCGCCGCCAGCACGTGCGCGTACAGCTGTGCCGACAAGGTCGCATGCGGTTCGTGCGCCAATGGCCCTGCCGCGATTGAAAAGCGTGTCCACGCAAGAATCGGAGCCGCGATCAGCAGCGCATCGTATTGCACGCCTTCGTGTTCGATCTGGCAGGATTCGCTGACCGCTTCCGCGCTTTCCATCAATGCGTCGTAAGCGGCCGACTCCAGCTTGAAAGCCTGATCCAGGGCGGCGTCAATGATGTCTTGATGATCGTTCTTCATCAACCGGCGCAACGCCGCATCGAGTTGCTGCTCCCAGCCACGTTCTTCCAGTCGGCTGGCTGATTGCACCATGGCTTGCGCGAGGGCGGTCAGCCGCTGGCTGTCGGCGGAACGTTTCTGAACATTGCTTTTGAATGGACGACGCATGAGGGAAAGGGGAAAAGAAAACGCAAAGAAACTGCCGAATCCGTATTGTAGTGGATTACCTGGACATCGCCCTTCATGGGCATTAATGAAAAAAGGCCGCATCGCTGCGGCCTTTTTGCACCTGCGGTCAGGCGACCAGCATAGGCGCTTCAGGCAGCCAGTAGTTGCCGCAGCACGAAAGGCAGGATGCCGCCATGCTTGTAGTAGTCCACTTCGATCGGCGTATCGATGCGCAGCAATACCGGCACAAGTTTCGTTTCGCCGTTCTTGCGGTGGATCACCAGCGTCACTTCCTGTTGCGGACGAAGGTTACCTTCCAGCCCTTTCAGATCGAATGTTTCATCACCCTTGATGCCCAGTGTCTGCACGCTGTCGTTGCCGAGGAACTGCAGCGGCAGCACGCCCATGCCGACCAGGTTCGAGCGATGAATGCGCTCGAAGGAGCGAGCGAGCACGGCTTTCACGCCGAGTAGCTGGGTACCTTTGGCGGCCCAATCGCGCGAGGAGCCCGTGCCGTATTCCTCACCGGCAAAGACCATCGTCGGTACGCCGTCGTCGATGTAACGCATTGCGGCATCGTAGATCGACATCTGCTCGCCGCTCGGCTGGTGCATGGTGATGCCGCCTTCGACGCGCGAACCGTCTTCTTTCGGCGGGATCATCAAGTTTTTGATGCGCACGTTGGCAAAGGTGCCGCGCATCATGATTTCGTGATTGCCGCGACGCGAGCCGTAGGAGTTGAAATCGGCTTTCATCACGCCTTTTTCCATCAGCCATTTGCCGGCAGGGCTGGTGTCCTTGATCGAGCCGGCAGGCGAGATGTGGTCGGTCGTGATCGAATCGCCGAACACGCCGAGCGCGCGCGCGCCGCTGATCGACGTCGCAGCTGCTTTGGGCTCCATGCCGAAGCCGGCGAAGAAGGGCGGTTCTGCGATATAGGTCGAGTTCGGCCAGTTGTAGACCTGGCCTTCGGCCACACCTTTGATCTGCTGCCACAGCGCACCCGGCGCAGTCTTCACCTGCGCGTAGTTGTCGGTGTAGTTCTTCGCGTTCATCGCGAACTTCATCAGCTTTTCGACTTCCGCACTGCTTGGCCAGATGTCGCCTAGGTAAATGTCGCGCGGCTTGCCGTTCTTGTCCTTGCCGACGCCGACTGGTTCGGTCATCAGGTCGCGTGTGATCGTTCCCGCGATTGCGTAGGCCACTACCAATGGCGGCGAGGCGAGGAAGTTGGCGCGAATGTTCGGATGAATGCGTGCCTCGAAATTGCGGTTGCCCGACAACACGGCGGCGGCGACGATATCGTTCTGCGCGATCGCCTCGTTCATCGCAGGCGTCAGATCGCCGGCATTGCCGATGCAGGTGGTGCAGCCATACGCTGCCAGCGCGAAGCCCAGTTGTTCCAGATAGGGCAGCAGACCGGCATCCTTCAGGTATTGCGTGACGATGCGCGAGCCGGGCGCGAGCGAGGTCTTGATGTGCGGCGACACGGTAAGACCGGCTTCGACCGCCTTCTTCGCCAGTAAGCCGGCGGTCAGCAGAACGCTGGGATTCGATGTGTTGGTGCATGACGTGATAGCGGCGATCAGCACGTCGCCATTCTTCACCTCGACACCGTCGGCATTCGTGTAGGTCTTGTTCAGATCTTCTGCTTTTTTGTTGAAGCCGTTTTCAGAAACCGGTTTGACGAACAGATCGGCGAATTGCTGCTTGACGTGGCCGATCTCGATGCGGTCCTGCGGGCGTTTCGGGCCGGCGAGGGAAGGAGCGACTGAGCCGAGATCCAGCGCGACCACGCTCGAGTAATCGATTTCGCCTGACTTCGGAATGCCGTACATCTGTTGGGCCTTGAAGTAAGCCTGGAACGCATCGACTTCTTCCTTGGTGCGGCCGGTACCCTTGAAGTAGGCAATCGTCGCATCGTCGACCGGGAAGAAGCCCATCGTCGCGCCGTACTCGGGCGCCATGTTGGCGATGGTGGCGCGATCGGTCAGCGACAGCGATTCGGTGCCTTCGCCGAAGAATTCGACAAACTTGCCGACAACTTTTTCCTTGCGCAGCAATTCGGTAATGGTCAGCACGAGGTCCGTCGCAGTGACGCCGCCGCGTAGCTTGCCGGTCAGGTTCACGCCGACTACATCCGGCGTCAGGAAGTAGACGGGTTGGCCCAGCATGCCGGCTTCGGCTTCGATGCCGCCCACGCCCCAGCCGACCACGCCGATGCCGTTGATCATCGTCGTGTGCGAATCGGTGCCGACCAGCGTGTCAGGGTAGTAGACCTTATCGCGGTTGTGGACACCGCGCGCGAGATACTCAAGATTGACCTGATGCACGATGCCGAAGCCCGGCGGCACCACACCAAAGGTGTCGAAGGCCTGCATGCCCCATTTCATGAACTGGTAGCGCTCGTTGTTGCGCTGGAATTCCAGTTTCATGTTGAGATCGAGCGCATTCGGTTGGCGGTAGTAGTCGACCTGCACCGAATGATCGACGACCAGGTCGACCGGCACCAACGGCTCGATGTTCTTCGGATTTTTGCCCATGCGGTCAGCCACGCCGCGCATCGCGGCGAGGTCAGCCAGAAGTGGCACGCCGGTAAAGTCTTGGAGCACGACACGCGCAACGATGAAGGGAATTTCCTCGGTGCGTGCCGCGGTCGGCGCCCAGTTCGCGAGTTGTCGAACGTGTTCCTCGGTGACCTTCTTGCCGTCGCAGTTGCGCAGTACCGATTCGAGCACGATGCGGATCGAAACCGGCAGGCGGGAGATGTTCACGCCCAGTTCCTTCCCGAGCGCCGGCAGTGAGTAGAACGCGCCCTTGCGAGACCTGGAAATATTGAATTCCTTCAGCGTATTCAATGGTTTGCGTGACATGATTGCTCCTTGCATTCAACCGAGGTGGTTCGGCAATGCCGCGCTTCGGCAATACGCGGCACTGGATATTATTGTTCGATCAGTTTTTCTGGGCGAAGAGTTTGGCCTGCTCGGGATCGCGGCATTCGTTCGCAAGCTGCTGGCCCTTCTTCGAATCGAGCAACATGGCCTTGGCAGGAATATTGATCCACACCAGGCCATACTTGCGGTTTTCAAAACGATGCGCGCCGGTCGTGGTGTCGATGCGGCGCAGGCGATGCAGCGCGTTCTTCCAGCGAATCGCGACGTGCTTCTCGTCGTTCGGATTGGAATAAATGGTGACCTTGTTGCCGAGTTCGCAGTCGAATTCGGTGACCGTGGAACCTTCCAGGCTCATCGGAGCGTTGTCGTCTTCATCGTCGTCGCCGGCGGCAATCGTTGCAGGCGCCGCGGCGGCAGCTTCCTTCGCATGCGTTTTTTTCTTTACCGTCTTCTTCGTCGGTTTTTTGGATGCGGCCGCAGGCTTTGCATCCGTCGTGTTCGACTGCGCGAGCGCGGGATAAGCAAGCGATGCGGTGGCTACCAGCATCAGTGCACATAAGAGTTTGTTCATCGGTGTCTCCAGTAAAGCCGTTGCGTCAGCAAAACGGCTGGTGCGTTATAAAAGAGCAGCTGCGCCCTCGGGAAGCGGAATACCGCTCGCGCGGGCACGCTGCAGCACGGTCCAGTAATAGCGATAGCTGGCGCGGTCGTGCAACTTGCCATGGTGTTGAATCGGGCCCCATTGCACAGCCTGCGCCTCCGACAGAATCGCTGCCGCTTCGTTCACTTCCGTTACACGTGGCGCAAACGATTTGACGATGGGTTTGATCTGGTTCGGATGAATGCTCCACATGCGGGTGTAGCCGAATTCAGCCGCCGCACGGTGCGCATCGCTGGCGACGATCGAAGTGTCGTTGATTTCGGTCGTTACATTGTGTGAGGGCGTCTTGCCGTGGGCGTGGCAGGCGGCGGCGATTTCGAGCTTGGCGCGCGCCACCAGTGGATGCGTGAACTGGCCTGGCGAACGCATCGCACTGGCCGGAATGGCACCGTAGTGCGTGGAAACGAAATCCATCACGCCGAAGGACAGACATTCCACTTGCGGCAGCGCGGCGATCGCATGTGCGTCTTTCAAGGCACCGTGCGTTTCGATCAGCACGTGCACCGGCAACTTCGCGCGGCCGTGGCGCTTTGCATGGCGGTTGATCAGCGTGATCGCGCTCTTCACATCCGCCACGCTGTCGACCTTTGGCACAACGAGATAGGCAGCGCGCTTGGCCGCGTGCTCAAGAATGATGTCGATATCCTGTTCGAAGAAGGCGCTCGTCACATCGTGCACGCGCACGCCGATCCGATCGAACTTGTTGTCCGCGCTGGTCAGCAGCGTGCCGATCAGATGCGCATGCTCCTGCTCAGCGCCGTGGGCTGCGCCATCTTCGCAGTCGAAGGTGATGTCGAACACCGGCCCCAGTTCCTGCTGCAGTTGCAGCGACTTGCGCATGAGTTTTTCCGAGCCTGCATAGTGATCGCAGACGGGTATCGATACCGGCAGAAAACTGCCCTGGAACAGAACTTCGGAAGGGTGCATGGACGGTGATGCGGTGGAAAGTGGAGCGGGGAAGCCGAGAGCATCGTGCTTCCCCGTTGCAGTATCAAGCCAGCAGGTGCTTCACACCTTCACGTTCCTCGACCAGCTCCTTTAGCGTGAGGTCGATGCGTTGCTGCGAGAAGGCATCGATTTCCAATCCCTGGACGATCTTGTATTCGCCATTCTCGGTCGTGACCGGGAAGCCGAAGATCGTGTCCTTCGGAATGCCGTAGGAACCATCGGACGGAATGCCCATCGTGGTCCATTTGCCGTTGGTGCCGAGGACCCAGTCGCGCACATGGTCAATCGCAGCATTGGCGGCCGAAGCGGCGGATGAGAGACCGCGCGCATCGATGATGGCCGCGCCGCGCTTGCCGACGGTCGGCAGGAAAACGTCCTTGTTCCAGACTTCATCGTTGATCATCGACTTGACCGATTGGCCGTCGACGGTGGCGAAGCGGTAATCCGGGTACATCGTCGGCGAGTGGTTGCCCCACACGCACAGCTTTTCGATCGAAGACACCGGCTTGCCGGTCTTCGCAGCGATCTGCGACAACGCGCGGTTGTGATCGAGGCGCAGCATGGCGGTGAAATTCTTGGCAGGCAGGTTAGGCGCCGACTTCATCGCGATATAGGCGTTGGTATTGGCAGGGTTGCCCACCACCAGCACTTTGACGTTGCGCGAGGCGACGGCGTCCAGCGCCTTGCCTTGCACTGTGAAGATTTGTGCGTTGGCTTCCAGCAAGTCCTTGCGCTCCATGCCGGGGCCGCGTGGACGGGCGCCGACCAGCAGCGCGACATCGGCGTCCTTGAATGCGGTCGTGGCGTCGCTGTGCGCCGTCATGCCGGCCAGCAGCGGGAAGGCGCAATCGTCGATTTCCATCATCACGCCCTTCAATGCCTTCTGCGCTTTCTCGTCCGCGATTTCCAGCAACTGCAGAATGACCGGTTGGTCCTTGCCCAGCATGTCGCCGTTGGCGATGCGGAACAGTAGCGAATAGCCGATCTGGCCGGCGGCGCCGGTAACGGCAACACGCATTGGGGCTTTAGCCATGTGAATCTCCAGGAATTGTGAAATGGATAGGGCGGAAAACGCCGCGTCGCGCCATGATACCGTCGAATACCGGCGAAGTCAGCGCGCGTCAGCTGCGCGCAATGCGAATAAAACCTTGCATATGCGCATGTGTTCGGCGCGCCGAGTGTAAAGCGGCAATAAAACGATGTCAATGTATATCATATGTCTTATATAAGACATTATTCGCTGGACGATGGTTGGACTTTTATGGTGAAATCCGCCACATGAATCCGGCGACTTCCAGTTCCAAACTCTCGAAAGCAGAGTCCGACGCGACTGCCGCACCGACCTTCAGCCCGCTGTATCGTCAGATCAAGCAGTTGATCGTGCAGCGTCTGCAGGCTGGAGAGTGGCGGCCGGGTGAGCCGATCCCGAGCGAAATCGATCTGGCCGCGCGCTTCAACGTCAGCCAGGGCACGGTGCGCAAGGCGATCGACGAACTGGCGGCGGAGAACCTGGTGGTACGCCGGCAGGGCAAGGGCACCTTCGTCGCCACCCATAGCGAAGCGCGCGCGCAATTCCGCTTTCTACGCTTGAAGCCCGATGTCGGCGACGCGCATTATCCCGATAATACGATCCTGGACGCGCGCCGTCTGCGCGCACCGGCCGATATTGCTCGCCAGCTGGACGTGCGTACTGGCGATTCGATGATCTTCATCCGCCGCCTGCAATCTTTCGGTGGCGCTCCTACGATCCTGGAAGAGTTGTGGTTGCCGGGCGCCATTTTCAAAGGCCTGTCGGCGGAGCGCATGCAGCAATACAAGGGGCCGATGTACGCGCTTCTGGAAACCGAATTTGGCGTGCGCATGATTCGCGCGACCGAAAGCCTGCGCGCAGTTGTGGCCGATGCCGATACTGCTGCCTTACTGCAAGTGAAAACCGGAGCACCTTTGCTCAGTGTGGATCGGTTGTCTTATACCTATGGCGACAGACCGGTGGAAGTGCGCCGTTCTTTCTACGTTACGGCGCATCACCACTACGAAAACGAGTTGAACTGAAGGCCACCCTAGTTATGGGCCACGATGTACTCGGTCCATGATTTTTTAATATCGGCGTGACGCGTTAAAATCACGAAATATTTGACGTTATCCTGAAAGCACTGCACATGTCCGAGTCAGTCGAAAACAGCAAACGCCAGTTTCGCAATATCAGCCTGGTTGACTTGACCCGCTACCGGTTTCCGGTCGGCAGTATCGTCTCGATCCTGCATCGTATCAGCGGTGCCTTCATGTTCCTGCTGCTGCCGCTGATTCTCTGGTTGCTCGACAAGAGCCTGTATTCGGAAATTTCCTTCGAACATTTCAAGGGTGTGACGGAACACTGGTTCGTACGTCTGGTACTGCTCGCGTTGGTGTGGGCCTATCTGCATCATGTCTGCGCTGGCGTGCGCCACCTGCTGATGGACATGCACATGGGGCTGGACAAACCAACTTCCAAGCAGAGTGGCATTCTCGTGCTGTCGGTGAGCCTGACGCTGACGGTGCTGGTCGCACTCAAACTCTTCGGAGCGTTTTAAATGGCGAACGACAATATCGGCTATCACCGCATGGTCGTCGGCGCGCATTACGGCCTGGCCGGTTGGCTCGCACAGCGCGTGACCGCGGTGCTGATGCTGGTCTACACGATCGTGCTGCTGGTCGCTTTTCTTGTTTCCGGTGACATCGGCTACGAAAACTGGGCCGGTCTGTTTGCCCAACAGTGGTTCAAGTTGCTGACTTTCGCGACCTTTCTCGGCTTGCTCTATCACGCTTGGGTCGGCATGCGGAATATCTGGATGGATTACATCAAGCCAGTCGGCCTGCGTCTGCTGCTGCAGGTCCTGACGATCATTTGGCTGGTCGCCTGTGCCGGGTGGATCGCACAGATTCTTTGGAGAGCGTAATTGGCAGCCATCAAATCCAGCATTCCGGTTCGCCATTTTGACGTCATCGTCGTTGGTGCGGGCGGTTCCGGTATGCGCGCGTCCTTGCAGTTGGCGCAGACCGGCTTGAATGTGGCGGTGCTGTCCAAAGTGTTCCCCACGCGTTCGCATACGGTGGCAGCGCAGGGCGGCATCGGTGCTTCGCTCGGTAACATGGCGGAGGACAACTGGTACTGGCACATGTTTGATACCGTCAAGGGCTCGGACTATCTGGGTGATCAGGACGCGATCGAATTCATGTGCCGCGAAGCGCCAAAGGTCGTGTACGAGCTCGAACATTTCGGCATGCCCTTCGACCGCAATCCGGACGGCTCGATTTACCAGCGTCCGTTCGGCGGCCATACCGCAAATTTCGGCGAAAAACCCGTGCAGCGCGCCTGCGCCGCGGCAGACCGCACCGGCCACGCGATGTTGCATACGCTCTATCAGCGCAATGTGCATGCACGTACGCACTTCTTCGTCGAATGGATGGCGATCGATCTGATGCGCAATGCCGATGGCGACGTGATCGGCGTGGTCGCCCTCGAAATGGAAACCGGCGACGTGATGATCCTGCAGGCGAAAACGACGGTGCTGGCAACCGGTGGAGCAGGGCGCATCTGGGCTGCATCGACCAACGCCTTCATCAATACCGGCGACGGCATGGGCATGGCGGCGCGCGCCGGTCTTCCGCTGGAAGACATGGAGTTCTGGCAGTTCCACCCGACCGGCGTGGCCGGCGCAGGTGTGCTGATCACCGAAGGCGTGCGCGGCGAGGGCGGCATCCTGATCAACAGTCAGGGCGAGCGCTTCATGGAACGCTACGCGCCGACGCTGAAGGACTTGGCGCCGCGCGATTTCGTTTCACGCTCGATGGATCAGGAAATCAAGGAGGGGCGCGGTTGCGGCCCGCATCAGGATCACGTGCTGCTCGATCTGCGCCATATCGGCGCCGACACGATCCGCAAGCGCCTGCCCTCGATCCTGGAGATTGCGCACAAGTTCGCCAACGTCGATGCGACGCGCGAACCGATACCGGTGGTGCCGACGATTCATTATCAGATGGGCGGCATTCCCACCAACATCCATGGCCAGGTCGTCACCCCGCGCAACGGCAATCCGAATTCGATCGTCAACGGCCTGTATGCGATTGGCGAATGCGCCTGCGTCTCGGTGCATGGAGCCAATCGCCTCGGTACGAATTCCTTGCTGGACCTGCTCGTATTCGGCAAGGCGGCGGGCGACCACATCGTGCGCAGCGGCTTGCAGAAACGCGAACATATTCCGCTGCCTGCCGACGCGGCCGAACCCGCATTGTCGCGCCTGGCGCGGCTCGAAAACAGCACCGGTTCCGAACGCGTACAGGACGTCGCCAACGATATTCGCTCGACCATGCAGCAGTATTGCGGCGTATTCCGCACGACAGAACGGCTGGAAACCGGCTATGAAAAGATCATGGAATTGGATGAGCGCCGCAAGCACGTCTCGTTCAAGGACAAATCACGCGTGTTCAACACCGCGCGCATTGAGGCGCTGGAACTCGACAACCTGATCGAAACCGCAAAAGCCACGATGACGGCCGCGCGCGCCCGCAAGGAGTCCCGCGGCGCGCATGCGCATCGCGACTATGAACATCGCGACGATGAAAACTGGCTGAAGCACTCGTTGTACTTCTCGGAAGGCAACCGGCTCGAATACAAGCCAGTGGTCACGCAACCGTTGACAGTTGAGACCTTTAAGCCGAAACCTCGCACTTTCTAGGATCGATCATGGCACGCACCATCCGACTGCAGATCTACCGCTACGATCCCGACAAGGACGCCAAGCCCTACATGCAGGATTTCACGGTCGAGCTGCATCCGCACGACAAGATGCTGCTTGATGCGCTGTTGCGCATCAAGGCGAATATCGACGATTCGCTGGCGCTGCGCCGCTCCTGCCGCGAAGGCGTGTGCGGCTCGGACGCGATGAACATCAATGGCAAGAATGGCCTGGCCTGTACCACGAACCTGAACGAATTGACGGAGCCGATCGTACTGCGCCCGCTGCCTGGTTTGCCGGTGGTGCGGGACCTGATCGTGGACATGACGCAATTCTTCAAGCAGTATCATTCGATCAAGCCGTACCTGATTAACGATACAATTGCGCCTGAGAAGGAACGTTTGCAAACCCCGGCGGAGCGGGAGGAACTGAACGGGCTGTACGAGTGCATCCTATGCGCATGCTGTTCGACTTCGTGCCCGTCGTTCTGGTGGAATCCGGATAAATTCGTCGGGCCTGCGGGATTGTTGCAGGCCTATCGTTTCATTGCGGACAGCCGCGATCATGCAACCAATGAGCGGCTGGACAACCTGGAAGATCCGTACAGGTTGTTCCGATGCCATACAATCATGAATTGTGTGGATGTTTGTCCGAAGAACCTGAACCCCACGCGCGCCATCGGCAAGATCAAGGATCTGATGGTGCGCCGCATGGTTTAGCGCCCGCAACGAAGAAAGCCGGCGCCTCGCGGCAATTTCGCGAGCCGGTTTGAAACCATGTCCGTCACCCACCAGGCTGATCCGATCAAACGTGCGAGGCTGCGCTGGCGCAGCCGTCGCGGTTTGCTGGAAAACGATTTGATCCTGACGCGTTTTCTCGACAGGTACGAGAACGAGCTGACCGACGAGGAGGTTGACGCCTTCTCGACGCTGCTCGATCTGTCGGACAACGATTTGATGAACGTGCTGTTGGCGCGCAGCGAGCCGGAAGGCGAAGCGGATAAGCCGCATGTGCGCGTACTGCTGGAAAAATTGCGCGCGATATGAGCGACGCAGGATACGACGGAAAAGTTTTTTAATTTTGCGATTTAATCTTAAATCGACTCACCCCTTGCTATTTAAAAGGAAGAGCCATGCCCCACTCCCAATCTGACACCAAAGCCACACTGTCGTTTTCCGACGGTTCGCCATCGGTGGAATTGCCGATCTACAAGGGAACCATCGGTCCCGACGTGGTCGACATCCGCAAACTGTACGGTGCCAGCGGTAAATTCACGTATGACCCGGGCTTCATGTCGACCGCTTCCTGCGATTCGACCATCACCTACATCGATGGCGACAAGGGCGAGCTGCTGTATCGCGGCTATCCGATCGAGCAGTTGGCGGTGAAGTGCGACTTCCTCGAAACCAGCTATCTGCTGCTGAAGGGCGAACTGCCGACTGCCGCGCAGAAGAAGGATTTCGTCAAGATGGTGACGAACCACACGATGGTTCACGAGCAGATGCAGTTCTTCTTCCGTGGTTTCCGACGCGACGCGCACCCGATGTCGGTGCTGGTCGGTACCGTCGGCGCGCTGGCGTCGTTCTATCACGACTCGCTGGACATCACCGATCCGCATCACCGCGAAGTCTCGGCGATCCGTCTGATCGCGAAGATGCCGACGCTGGTCGCCATGTCGTACAAGTATTCGATCGGTCAGCCTTTCGTGTATCCGCGTAACGACCTGTCGTACAGCGCGAACTTCATGCACATGATGTTCTCGACGCCGAGCGAAGAGTACAAGATCAACGACGTGCTGGTACGCGCACTGGATCGCATCCTGATCCTGCATGCGGATCACGAGCAGAACGCCTCGACCTCGACCGTGCGTCTGTCCGGCTCCTCCGGCGCAAACCCCTTCGCATGTATCGCTGCGGGTATCGCCTGCCTGTGGGGCCCGGCGCACGGCGGCGCCAACGAGGCGGCGCTCAAGATGCTGACCGAGATCGGCCGCGTCGAGCGCATTCCTGAATTCATCAAGCGCGCGAAGGACAAGAACGACTCCTTCCGCCTGATGG
>DATAHI010000016.1:0-3547 GCA_036263255.1 Oxalicibacterium sp.
ATGCTTGCTGCTATTGTTGGGATCAGTAATTTACGCATGATGTTTTTCCTTCTAATGAGGTTACGCGCGGTTTGACAAACCGGAGCCCATCATAATGCAGATCGAAAAAGTGCATCGGCATTCACTGCAACGCCGCCCTCAGACGAAGCTTGCGCCGGCAGGAGAGGAAATACGTTGAAGCGGAAACAGCGAGAGACGAATGGCATGCCGCTTCCTGATGCAGTCATCAAGTCATGACACGGACAGCGTGTTGCTTCGCGCGGCCAGGCTCGAAACGATAGATGGCGTCCGCAGCCGTACCGGCTTTCGGTTCGGCGCTTTGCTTGACCGTATGACCGCGCGACTCGCGTGCGATTGCATGATCGATCTGGCTGTCGCCTGGATCGCCTGAATTCGCCGCACCGGAAGGAATCAACATCTTTCCGCTGTGTTCGGCGGAAATATCGCCGGACCGCGCGGCCTGATGCATACGGCTAGGTGAAAAGGCCCACAATGCAGCGGCTGCCGCGACAACGACAATGGCGAGGGCAATGAAGCGCGCCCGCTCTTGTCTTCTTGCTGAATCGGTTCTCAGAACTTGCACGGCGCTCCCCTTCGCTAATGCAGACATTGCATGCGACTATTGTGCAGATGACAAGTTTGCTGATCTGTGCGGGACCGCACACATGATGCAATGACGAAACAGAAGGGGGGAAAAGCAATCCGCCCGAAGGCGGATTGCTTTTAAGCTGATCGGCCGGTGAGATTACCGGTCGGGCTTGCTGACCTGGTTGCCGATATAGCCGCCGACAGCAGCGCCGCCAACCGTGCCAAGTGTGCTGCCGCCCGTCAGAACGGAACCGGCCACCGCGCCGCCGCCGGCACCAATGACCGTATTTCTATCCTGTCTGGACATGCCCGAGCAGGCGGTCAGACTCAACACCGTGAGGCAGAGCGCGGAGCACGCGCCGAGTTTTCGCAATGTTTTCATGGAGCACCTCTCTCAAAAGAACAATCGGATCCCTCCTATAAGACGAGGGATCCGATGACGGGTTCCAATGCGATTGTCCGGTAGCGCACGTAGAAATGCGATTTATGTACGTGGCCCTTGACTCGATGCGCATGACGGCAATGTCATTCGCACAGCTGGCGTGGCGTGCGCTCGTTATAGGCGAGGACGAAGGCGTCGAAGTCGCCGCTTTGCGTACGCTCCATTTCCCTTTGCTGCGCGAGCGATTCCTCAGCAAGCGCATCGAATGCCGCGTTCTCTTCGGCGCTGAGCGGGCGGGAACGGAAATGTGCCGCATGCCGCTCGCTTTGCTGTACACCGAAGCGCTCGAACGAACGGCCGCAGGCATCGAGTTGCGCCAGCACGCGCGCCGAGGGCGTTTGCGCCGGGTCGCGCAGCTTTGCTGCTTGCACGGCAAGCGAGTCGGCGTGTGCGTTCTGCGCGCGCACCGTTTGCGCGTCGAGCAGATGCGCCACGGCGCCCATTTGCTCCAGCAGTTCGGCGCCCCAATCCTGCAACGAAATATCCCTGCCGTCGCGCTGCAGCGTCAGCCCGGGACGGCGGCCTTCCTTCACGGTGCGTGCGAAGTTGACGCGGTTCTCGGCATCGACCGCCGCATCGGTCAAGGGACTGTCATGCAGCGCGCAGAACAGCAGGAAGGTGTCGAGGAATCGCGCGGTCTGCAGACCGATGCCCAGCGGCTCGAACGGATCGATGTCCATGCAGCGCACTTCGATGTACTGCACGCCGCGCGCGCACAGCGCTTCCACCGGACGTTCGCCGCTGTTGATGACGCGTTTCGGGCGAATCGTCGCGTAGTACTCGTTTTCGATTTGCAGCAGATTGGTGTTGAGCTGTATCCACTCGCCGTCGCGCTGCGTGCCGATCGCCTCGTATGCCGGATAGGGCTGGCGCACCGCGCGCGACAAGCTGCGCATATAGCTTTCCAGATCGTTATACGGCGGCATCAAGCCTGATTGCGCATTATTCTGATAGCCGAGATCGCTCATGCGCAAGCTGGTCGCATAGGGCAGATACAGCGTGTCGTCGGACAGGGTTTGCAATTGATGTTCGCGGCCGCGCAGGAATTGCGTGTTCAAAGCCGGAGATGCACCGAACAGGTACATCAGCAACCAGCTGTAGCGATGGAAATTTCGGATCAGCGCGATGTAGCTTTCGGACTGCCAGGCTTTGTCGTCCAGCGCCGAACCTTCCTCGCGTTTCAGCAAGCGCCACAGATCTTCCGACAGCGAATAGTTGTAGTGCAGGCCGGCGATGCATTGCATCGCCTTGCCGTAGCGCTGAGCAAGGCCGCGACGGTACACATGCTTGATCATGCCGATGTTGGAGGTGCCATACCATGCGATCGGAATCTCTTCCTCGCTCGGCAGCACGCACGGCATGGACTGGCTCCATAACAGTTCGCCGTCGAGATGCGCATTGACGAAGCGATGGACGCGATCCAGTTCCTGCAGTGCCTCTGCAATATCATGCGCCGCCGGCGTGATGAATTCGAGCAGCGATTCGGAATAGTCGGTGGTGATCTGCTCGTTGGTCAGTGCCGACCCCAGTGCGCGCGGGTGTGGCGTCAATGCCAGCCGGCCTTGCGCGTCCACGCGCAGGCCTTCGCGCTCGATGCCGCGGCGTCCTTCGCCGAGCAGGCGAGCGTTGTCGGCCAGCAGTGCGAGTCGGCGCGAGAATAAGTTACTCAATGGATACTCCCTGATCTTTTCTTCGCGCTGAGGGCGCGTCAAAGTTGCGGAAGAATAACCGAAAACGCGCACTCGAGTTGGTGAGCGTTCTAACTTAAGCGTTCATGCAGGTGAAGAGACGTGGCCCCTTGCACGCATCGTTATCGGCGGCCGCTCTTATTGCCGGAAGCAGTCGAATTGCGCGCCTTGGAGCCCGGGCGCGGCGCGGCATTGCGGCTTGGCGTGCGTACGATGGCGCCACCGGGACGCGGCTTGTTCTGGCCGAATTTCTTCGCGAGCTGATCCGGCGTCGGCGTTTCGCGCCGACGTTCTCCTGCCAGTGCAGCAGCAGAAGGATCGTGACGCGGCACCAGATGATGCGGTCCGCTGCCGATCAGATCGCTGCGTCCCATGCGCTGCAAGCCTTCGCGCAGGATGGGCCAGTTCTCGGGATCGTGATAGCGCAGGAAAGCCTTGTGCAGCTTGCGGATCTTGCCGAGGCGCGGCGTGTCGACCGTTTCGGAATCGGCGCTGATCTTGCGCAGCGGATTTTTGCGCGTGTGGTACATCGTGGTCGCCATCGCCATCGGCGTCGGCAGGAAGGTCTGCACCTGGTCGAGACGGAAGTCGTTCTGCTTGAGCCACAGCGCGAGGTTCAGCATGTCCTCGTCGGTCGTACCCGGATGCGCGGCGATGAAGTAGGGGATCAGGTATTGCTCCTTGCCCGCTTCCTTCGAATACTTCTCGAACAGTTCCTTGAACTTGTAATACGAGCCCATGCCGGGCTTCATCATCTTCGACAGCGGACCGTCCTGCGAATGTTCGGGTGCGATCTTCAGCAAGCCGCCGACGTGATGCGTGACCAGTT
>DATAHI010000017.1:0-4751 GCA_036263255.1 Oxalicibacterium sp.
CGATCTTGCAGCGCTTTGAGCTTGGCAAAGTTTTCCGCTTGCCAACCCTCGCCATTTAGCGGCAAAATGCCGCCATCGTCGGCAAACGGAGTTTTATCTCCATGGCAAAAAACCTGCTTTTATTGAACGGCCCGAATCTGAACCTGCTCGGCACACGGGAGCCGGAGGTGTATGGATCGACGTCGCTCGCCGACATCGAGGCTGCCGCAGCAAACCAGGCAGCCGCAGCAGGTGCAAAGCTGGCGGCTTTTCAGAGCAACCACGAAGGTGCTCTGATCGACCGGATTCATGCCGCCAAAAAAGAAGGGGTGGATGCACTGGTCATCAATCCCGGCGGTCTCACGCATACCAGCGTCGCGCTGCGCGATGCATTGGCCGGCGTGGCGATCCCTTTTGTCGAGATCCATATTTCCAATATTCATCAGCGCGAAACGTTCAGGCATCACTCCTATCTCTCTGCCATTGCTGCGGGCGTGATCTGCGGTCTGGGCGTAGACGGCTATTCGGCCGCAATCGCGTTCGCACTCAAAAAGCTCTAAATTTCGAATATCTAGCCGCAATTCGCATATAATTGCGGCCATCTTACATCTCCACCTCTGAGGATTCACATGGATTTACGCAAGCTCAAGACATTGATCGATCTGGTCGCTGAATCGGATATCGCCGAACTGGAAGTCACAGAAGGCGAAAGCAAGGTCCGCATCGTCAAATCCTCGGCAGCTCCGCAAAATCAAGTCGTGATGATGCCCCATGCGGCAGCGCCCCAGTATGCCCCGGCACCGGCAGCCGCGCCCGCCGCCGCTGCACCGGCCATCAGCGCCCCGGCGGAAATCGTCGGTCATGTCGTGAAATCACCGATGGTAGGCACCTTCTATCGCGCATCCGCACCAGGTGCGCCGTCGTTCGTCGAAGTGGGCTCTTCCGTCAAGGAAGGCGACACCCTGTGCATCATCGAAGCGATGAAGCTGCTGAACGAGATCGATGCCGATGCCAGCGGCGTGATCAAGGAAATCCTGGTCGAGAATGGCCAGCCGGTCGAATTCGGCCAACCGCTGTTTGTGATCGGTTAATCGTACGCCTCTATATATAAGAGGCGTTTTTGCTTTTCCGCTCATTCACCTCGTAACGACGAGAGTACGTTCCCACTATGTTTGAAAAAATCCTCATCGCCAATCGCGGCGAAATTGCTCTGCGCATCCAGCGCGCCTGCCGCGAAATGGGCATCAAGACTGTCGTCGTGCATTCGGAGGCAGACCGCGAAGCCAAGTACGTAAAGCTGGCTGACGAATCAGTCTGCATCGGCCCTGCTCCGTCGACCCTCAGCTATCTGAACATGCCGGCGATCATCAGCGCGGCAGAAGTCACCGATGCAGAAGCAATCCATCCGGGTTATGGCTTCCTGTCGGAAAACGCCGATTTCGCCGAACGCGTGGAAAAATCCGGCTTCGTCTTCATCGGCCCGCGTCCGGATTCGATCCGCATGATGGGCGACAAGGTCTCGGCCAAACAGGCGATGATCAAGGCCGGCGTGCCTTGCGTGCCTGGCTCGGACGGCGCACTGCCGGACAATCCGAAGGAAATCATCCAGATCGCGCGGCAGATCGGCTATCCGGTCATCATCAAGGCGGCGGGCGGCGGCGGCGGGCGCGGTATGCGTGTCGTGCACACTGAAGCGGCGCTGCTGAACGCGGTGACGATGACGAAGACGGAAGCCGGTACCGCCTTCGGCAACCCGGAAGTCTATATGGAGAAATTTCTGGAAAATCCGCGTCACGTGGAAATCCAGATTCTGGCGGACGAGCACAAGAATGCAATCTGGCTCGGCGAACGCGACTGCTCGATGCAGCGCCGCCATCAGAAGGTGCTGGAAGAAGCACCTGCGCCAGGCATTCCGCGCAAGACCATCGAGCGCATCGGCGAACGCTGCGCGGAGGCCTGCCGCAAGATGGGTTACCGTGGCGCGGGCACCTTCGAATTCCTGTACGAAAACGGCGAGTTCTACTTCATCGAAATGAATACGCGTGTCCAGGTCGAGCATCCGGTGACCGAAATGATCACTGGCATCGACATCGTGCAGGAGCAGATCCGCATCGCTTCCGGTGAAAAGTTGCGCTATCGCCAGCGTGACGTCATCCTGAGCGGCCACGCGATCGAATGCCGCATCAACGCCGAGGATCCATTCAAATTCATCCCTTCGCCTGGCAAAATCAATGCATGGCACGCTCCTGGCGGCCCAGGTATCCGCGTCGACTCGCATGCCTACGCCGGCTACTATGTTCCGCCGCATTACGATTCGATGGTCGGCAAGCTGATCGCCTATGGCGCAACGCGCGAACAGGCGATCCGCCGCATGCAGATCGCGTTGTCGGAGATGGTGGTGGAAGGCATTTCGACCAACATTCCGTTGCACCGTGAGCTGATGGTCGATGCGCGCTTCCTCGAAGGCGGCACCAATATCCACTATCTGGAACACAAACTCGCGGAAAAGCCCGAGAACCCGTAACACTGATCCTGCATCAAAGAACCGTCATGCCGGGATGATCCATATGGCGGTGCGTCGGTAATTGCGGCGCGTGTTTCAGAGTCTTATGCCGCCGGCCCATGCCGGCGGTATTCACAGAGGTGTTCATGAGCTGGACTGAAATTGTCGTCGAAGTCGCGCGCAGCCACGCGGAAGCCTTGTCCGATGCGCTGCTTGATGTCGGCGCACTTTCGGTCTCGGTAGAAGATGCGGATTTCGGCACGGATGCCGAACAGCCATTGTTTGGCGAACCCGGCATGGAACCCGCCGAAACGGCGTGGGAGCACAGCCGTGTCGTCGCCCTGATCGCCGAAGATGCCGACCATGCCGAGATGCTGGCCAATGCCGCACGCGCGATCGGCCTCGATGCCACACGGTTACCTCATACGCTGCGCACCGTTGCCGAACAGGACTGGGTAAGACTGACACAATCACAGTTTGAGCCGATGCACATCGGCCGCAATATCTGGGTCGTGCCAAGCTGGCACGACGCTCCCGATCCCAATGCGCTGGTGCTGGAACTCGATCCGGGCTTGGCCTTTGGCACGGGCAGCCATCCGACCACGCGCCTGTGCATGGAATGGCTGGAAGCCCATCCGCCGACCGGTCTGACGGTACTCGATTACGGTTGCGGTTCGGGTATCCTCGCGATGGTCGCAAGCAAACTTGCGGCACGCGAGGTGATCGGCGTCGATATCGACAGGCAAGCAATCGAATCGGCCCAATTCAATGCCGAACGCAATCGTTGCGACATCGCCTTTTATGTGCCCGACGATTTCGCACGCGTCGATCATGTGCATGCCTTCGACGTGGTAGTTGCGAACATCCTGGCGAACCCGCTGAAGCTGATGGCACCGATGCTGTCAGGAAGGGTGAAACCTGGCGGCCGGTTGACCCTCTCCGGCGTGCTTGCTCCGCAGGCGGAAGAAGTGATTGCAGCATATGCGCCTTTCTTGCCGCTGTCCGTATGGGCAGAACAGGACGGCTGGGTGGCGTTGACCGGTATGGCACAATCCTCGCCTCGATAGAGGAAAGACCATGGCGCTTGCGACCCAATGTCCTCACTGCCACACGACCTTCCGCGTCGCACAGGATCAATTGAAGTTGCGCGCCGGACTGGTACGTTGCGGCCACTGCAAGGAAATCTTCAACGGCATCGAACACTTGCTGCCGCCGACAGCCAAGCTCGCGCCGGCAGCATCGCCTGCCCCATCTCCATCGAAATCCGTTTCCGCACCGCTCGTCGCTCCTGCCGTTGCGGTGCCCACTGCAGTTCCTGCCGCGGCGCCACCAGCCGAGCCGCACGACGAAATCGACCAAACGTTTGCCTCTTTGAAAAATGCCGGGCCAGAAGCGGCCAAAGCAGCGGAGGAAGTGGAAACGCATTTGATCGGACCGGAGACGCCTGTCACTTCGCCACCATCGCCCATGCCGGACGTCGCGGCTGTTCCTGCCCCAATAGAGCAGGAAACTGTAGAGACGAAGAAAAGCGAACCCACACCGCCTCAGGCGCGACCCGATCCCTTACAGCGCATGACGCTGATCGATTTCACGCATGAACTACCTGACGACCTGGAAGCCTTCACTGATTATCCGACCGAACAGCTGAGCCATACCGAAGCGCAACCCGGCGATCAGCCGGACGAACTGGAAGAAGCAATTCGGGATCTGCAGAACAAACCCTGGCGCAGCAAGAAAAAAACAGCACGGCGGAAAAAGCCCGATCCAATTGAAACCGACGAAGAGCTCGACGAGGAAGAAGAGCCGGGTTTTCTCAAGCGCGGCCGCCGCCAGCAGCGACTCGGACGTCACCTGCGTCTGGCATACACGCTCGGCTCGGTAGTACTGCTGTTTGCGGCATTGCTGCAGGGTGCGTACGCCTTCCGTAATCAGCTTGCCGGTTCCTTTCCGCAAAGCAAGCCGATGCTGGCGCAGCTATGCACGATCGCCGGGTGCCGCATCGATCTGCCGGCGCAGATTTCCTCTGTATCGATCGAATCGAGCGAACTGCAAACACTTGCTTCCGCCAAGAACAAGTTCGTGCTGAACAGCCTGCTGCGCAACTACAGCGCAACGCCGCAGGAATGGCCTTATATCGAACTGACGCTGAACGACGCGAACGAAAAACCGCTGCTGCGCCGTGTGTTCAAACCAGCCGAATACCTCGTGAATCGCGATGAAGTGCTGCACGGTTTCCCGCCCAATAGCGAGCGTGCGATCAAGATCAATT